>NZ_CAGKLC010000016.1 GCF_903469665.1 Flavobacterium sp. UGB4466
ATTAACTAAAAGACGATGTTGTATAGAGGTATTTTGATTGTTTTTTGAGTTAATATCTGATTAATTTGGTTTGTAGTTGTGAATTGTAAATAAAAAAGGCGTCAGATGAATTTTCAAATGACGCCTTTTATTATAAAATACTATTGCTTATTTCTGATTGAACTTTGCTTTGAATTTATCATTCAGTTTGGTTTGAAAAGTTTCTAAGTTAATCTTTCTTCCCTGAATGAAAGCAGTTGTTAACTTATTCGTTCTCATGTCGAGTGCATCACCTTCAGAGATAAATAAAGTGGCATCTTTACCCGTTTCCAGAGTTCCGCAAGTAGCATCAATACCTAATAGTTTTGCCGTATTGGAAGTGATAAGCTGTAACGCTTTCTCTCTGTCTAAACCATATGCTGCACAGGTTCCTGCTAAAAACGGCAGGTTTCTTACGCTCATACGCTCGTGATCACCACTGTTTTCAAGTCCTACCACAATACCTTTATCAGTAAGTATTTTGGCCATTTTATAAGGCAGATTTACATCTTCGTCATCGCTTGTTGGCATGTCATGTACACGTCTTAAGAATACACCAACATTATATTTTTGCAAAACATCAGCAGCTTTGTAGGCTTCAAAACCTCCTACAATAACTATTTTCCTGATCTGATTGCTTGCTGCTAACTGAATAGCATCAACAATTTGTTTTTCTTCATCAGCATGGATGTATAGCGTCTGAGTTCCATCAAAAAGCCCTTTTGTAGCTTCAAAAACAATGTTTCTTTCTTTTGAAGCAGCCTGATTGTAAGCTTTTGCGTTACTCCAAAATGCTGCGATTTCTTCCACTTGTTTTGGATAATCTTTGTTGGCTTCAATAACTCCCGGTTCAAACCATGATCCTGATCTTCTGAAATTAGAAGGGAAATCAAGATGAATTCCGTCGTCCTCCTTTATAATCGCATCTTTCCAGCTCCATGCATCTAATTGTACTACAGAAGAAGTTCCGGAAATTCTACCCCCACGAGGAGTGATCTGAGCCATTAAAATCCCATTCGGACGAACAGTTTCTACTACTTTCGATTCAGAATTGTAAGCGATGATACTTCTTACGTTTGGATTAAAAGTTCCAATTTCTTCCTGATCGTCTGACGATTTCACAGCATCAATTTCTACCAAACCTAATGTTGCGTTAGCCACAATAAATCCAGGGTAAATGTGTTTTCCACTCGCGTCAATGGTTGTGTCATAGGCATCAGCAGCAAGTCTCACGGTCGTTGCGTCTGCTACCAGGGTTAATTTTCCGTCTTTAAATCCAACGGCACTGTTTTGAATAACACTTCCGTTACCTAAGTGTGCAGTAGCATTTAAAATCAAAACCGATTTGGTTTGTTGAGGTGCCGGTATTTGCTGTGCTTTTATTTGCAATGATGCACAAAAGGCAAGCAGACCTATATATATGTTTTTATTAATCATGTTATCTGTTTTTATCTTTATGAATTTTATAAAGCCGTTATTATTGTTCTAAAGTATCACAGTGATATTCTTTCTTCTCTTTTTTTGTTGGTGGCTGTGTGCTCATTCCTTTGTTTTTTTCCTGCAACATCTGCCCAATCAATAAACTTCTTTCTTTAGAAATAGCCTGTTGTTTTTCAGCATCTTTTTCAAGATCAAAATACACTACACCTTCAATCATTGTTTTTTCGACTTTAGCATAAATAGACAACGGATTTTCGCTCCATAACACAACGTCAGCATCTTTACCTACTTTTACACTTCCTACTTTATCGTCAATGTGTAATAATTTGGCAGGGTTTAAGGTTACAAATTTCCACGCTTCTTCTTCAGAGATGTTTCCGTATTTCACTGCTTTTGCAGCTTCCTGATTCAATCTTCTTGACATCTCGGCATCATCTGAGTTGTAAGCAACCACTAATCCCTGATTGTGCATAATTGGTCCGTTAAACGGAATTGCGTCATTTACTTCAAATTTATAAGCCCACCAGTCAGAGAATGTAGAAGCTCCAACACCGTGTTCTTTCATCTTATCAGCCACTTTATACCCTTCCAGAATGTGCGTGAAAGTATTCACTTTGAAATTGAATTTCTCCGTAACATTCATCAACATTAAGATCTCAGATTCTACGTAAGAGTGACAGGTAATAAAGCGCTCTTTGTTTAAAATTTCAGCGATCGTTTGCATTTCTAAATCAACTCTTGGTGCTTTTCCTTTTTTAGAACCTGCGTTGAATTTTTTCCAGCTTTCATCGTATTCTTTTGCACGTTGGAAATAATCAGTAAAAACTTGTTCAACACCCATTCTGGTTTGTGGAAAACGGGTAGGATTATCAATTCCCCAATTCGCTTGTTTTACATTTTCTCCCAAAGCAAATTTGATAAACTTTGGCTGGTTTTTGTACAACATTTCCTCTGGTGCAGCACCCCATTTCCATTTTACAATGGCAGAACGTCCCCCGATTGGGTTTGCTGATCCGTGCAACAATTGCGAAGTGGTTACACCTCCCGCTAAGTCTCTGTAGATATTGATGTCTTCAGAGTTTACAACATCCTGAATCGTAACTTCGGCAGTCGAGTTATGTCCCATTTCGTTCACCCCTTTTGAAATGGCGATGTGGGAGTGTTCGTCAATAATTCCGCTTGTGATATGTTTACCTTTGGCATCAATTACTGTAGCAGAAGCATCTGAAAGATTTTTACCTACAGCAGCAATTTTTCCATTTTTAATTAAAACGTCAGTTTCAGTTAAAATACCTTCTTTTTCGTTGGTCCAAACCGTAGCATTTTTGAATAGTAAAGTTTGAGCAGTTAGTCTTTTTGAGTCACCAAAAGCAATATTTGGATACGTTGTCGGGATAATCGGATTTAGTTTTTCAACTTTAGTCGAATCTTTTACAGCGACAAAAGGGCTTGTTTTTGTAGCAGTCCAGAACAATTCCGTTCCGTTTCCTAAAACCGCTTTTCCGGATAAGTTTTCCGGTTTCTCGATCAATCCGGTCAAACGTGAAAAATTAGATTTGATTGAATCGGTTGGTTTAATTAAAAGAGAGATCCAGTTTTTAGAAACAGTAAAAGTACTGCTCACTTTCTTTGCATCTGCGGTTGTAATTTCAGATTTCGGAGCATCAACTGTTCCTTCGATTTTCCATTTGTAGGTATCTGTTCCAACCGTTAAGTCGTAGTTACCACGGATGTCTTTTGCGTTAACATCGTTTACAACGTATTTAGTTCCTTGTACCCAGTTTTCATATAAAACCGTTTTTTCGTCAAAAATTTCACCTGAAGTAATGATGAAGTTGGCAAAAGCTCCTGTTTTCAAACTTCCTACTTCATTACTTTTTCCTAAAATAGCTGCGGGAACTGTGGTTAGAGCTTCCAAAGCTTTTGTTTTATCGAAACCATATTTAATGGCTTTTAGTAAATTAGTTTTAAAATCTTCAGTCTTTTTTAATTTGTCTGTTGTTAAAGCAAAAACAACTCCATTATCCGAAAGAACTTTTAAGTTGGTTGGCGCCTGATTCCAGAAACGCATATCGGCCAATTCGATTTGATTGGACAAATAAGGATTAGAAACATCATACGCCTCAGGGAAACTGATTGGGATGATGTACTTGGCATTGGTACTTTTAATTTCTTCAATTCTTTCAAACTCATTTCCGCTTCCTTTCAGAACATAGTTTAATCCAAATTCTTTGGCAATTTTCGCTGCTCTTAAACTGTTTAATTTGTCTTCTGTAGCAAAAATCTGAACCAGTTTTTCGTTATCAGCTAAAGCCTCTAATGATAAATCTTTAGTTTCTGAATTTCCTTTCTTGTACCAGTCTAAGTCCAGATACATTTGGCGTAACAAAGCCGTCATACCCATTAACGAACTTGGGTAAGCCTGATTCGTCAGAGCACTTCTTGTAAAAGCAAAATGATTGGTTACTTTATTGGCAATAATTTGTTTGCTGTTTTCGGTGTTGTTTAACGCTACTAAAATTCCGGTTCCCTGAGCAACTCCGTCAGCAATATGGGTTCCTACTACTCCAAAACCGGCTTTTAGTAGTTCCTCAGCTTTCGGTTGATCGTATTTAAAAGTTTCATAAGTATTTACTTCCGGACGAACGCTTTCGTTCCAGTAGTAACCTACTTTTTTAGTGTCGTATAAAGGGCTGCGGTCACGTCCACGTCCGGCAGGGGCTTTAGGTTTTTCAACCCCAAAGCTGGTGTAGATATCAATAAACGAAGGATAAATAGTTTTTCCTGCAAGATCAATGGCAACGCTGTTTTTAGGAATGGTGATGTTGTTTCCAACACCAACCACTTTGCCATCCTGAATGAGTAAAGTTCCTTTTTCGATTTTTTGTGTCGGGGTTACATAAATCGTGGCATTGGTAAAAACAGTGTAATTGTTGTTTTTGTTGTGGACACTTTCATTAACGGGAAAGTAATCTTGAGCGTACGTTTTTGTTAAAAAAACACTCAAAAACAGTAGTAGTAGTTTTCTTTTCATGGATAATTAATAAAATTTTCATTAAAAATAGGAAATATTAATATTTGAGCAAGTTTTAATGAAAATTAATTTCTTATATTCCATGTTAAATACCAAAAACGATTTAGTAATTCTTCTGATTTTGATGTTTTACACTGTTTTTCGAATGCTGCTTTTAAGGATATCTTTTTATTTTAGGATCTTCTCATATCGATTCTTTATCCCTTCGAGATAGGGAGCTTTGATTTCTGTGGCGAGTTCTACCGCTTTTTTTAAGACCGCCGTTGCAGTATCTTTTTTTCCGTTTTGTTCTAAAAGATCACCATATTTTAAAAAGGCTATCGGAGATCTTGGATGTAATTCTGCATTGCTTTTTAAAATTGATTCTGCAATAAATGGTTTTGTAGGCGTATAATCAGACGACAGGTTAGTAATGTCCTCTTCTGTAAACCAATCAGATTCAATTAGTTTTTTTATAATGGTTTGAATTTGCTGATCCATTTTTACTAAATCAGCTTCGTGTAATGGTTTTGTTTGCTGGTCAACCGTAGATTGTAATTCCAAATAGAGTTTTTTGGATTCGGCTGCAATTTTACTTCGGTAGTCCTCTGCTGCTTTTTTTGCCAATTCTATGGTTTTGTCGTAAGCCAGTTCCTGGGTTGTTTTGTACTCAGGGATTACACCAATTCCTTCCCAGTTTGTTTTAGTGATTGGATTTATTGCAGTTCCGGTAGGAATGAATATTTCCAAAAGAGGGTTAAGTTCAAGAATTTCACCAGGATTTGCTCCGCCACCCGTAACTTCGCCAACTAAGGTTGCTCTTTTTTGTGTTTGCATGTTATAACTGAATTCTTCTGCACCCGAAAAACTTCTGGCACCTGTGATAATAAATAAGGGAACATCGATTCTTTTTTTGCCGTTAACTTCTGTAACTCTGAATTCTTCCGTAAAGTTGTCTTTTCTAAAGTATAAGGTATTGAGCAATAGAGGTTCTTTAAAAAAATAACTACACAGGTACTGCACGGTTTTAGGACTTCCACCTCCGTTAGTTCTTAAATCAATAACAATGGCGTCCGTTTTAGAAAGCAATTGCATATATGAATCAATAGTGGGGTTAGTTTCGTGTATGAAATATTTAAAATTGAGGTAACCGATATTACCGTCAAGTATCTTAACCTCTCTGAAACCATCGGCGAGTTTGCGATTGTCAGTTAAATGATGAAGATAAATTTCATAGGAGTCTTTAGCTGCATTTGGGTTGTTATCCGGAACAAATTTAGGCTTGACTCTAAGATGTTTGTCGTTGTTGATGAGGCGGATTTCTTTCGTTAAAGCTACAGCGAAAGAATCCAGTAGATCGTATTTTTTGAATTTATTTTCTTTGTAACTTTTTTTTAAATGAGCTGCAATCAGTTTTGCCTGATCCGGAAATATGTACTCCTTTTGAATGAGGGAATCCATTTTTAGGATAGTTTCTTTTTTGAATTTTTCTGTTATTTTCTTTTGCTGACCATTGGCGCTTGGGAGAATCAGGCAAGTGAGCACGAATAAAAAAACGAGTTTGTTGTTAAAAATAAAAATCTGTTGTAACGATGGTTTAGTGAGATATTTCATAATGTTAGGATTTTTATTTATAACGCTAATTTAGGGCTTTATGATAAATGCTGATGAAAATATTTACAGATGTGTTGTTTTGTCATTTTTTGTTAACCAGGAATTAAAATTATTTGAGACTTTAGTAATGATCAATTTGAGATGATAGAATTGAATTAAAAAGGAAGTAGAAGGGAAAGATTTTTTATTTGTAATAAAAAACTTACTTTTGTGTTTTTGTTTGATTTAAAGCTTTTTTAGGAATAAGGATTATGTTAGTAAAAGTTTACGGAAGCGCCGTTTTTGGAGTAGAAGCAACAACGATTACGGTTGAAGTTCATATGGATAATGGGATTGGTTATCATTTAGTGGGATTGCCGGATAATGCCATAAAGGAAAGCAGTTATCGAATTGCCGCTGCGCTTAAGAACAATGGATTAAATTTTCCAGGTAAGAAAATAACAATTAATATGGCACCGGCTGATTTACGAAAGGAAGGTTCCGCATACGATTTAACTTTGGCGATGGGGATTTTGGTGGCTTCAGATCAGGTAAAAGCACCGGAGATTGAAAGATACATTATCATGGGAGAACTTTCTTTAGACGGTAGTTTACAGCCTATTCGGGGAGCATTACCTATCGCAATCAAAGCAAAAGAAGAAGGTTATAAAGGTTTCTTTCTGCCCATTCAGAATGTCAAAGAAGCCGCAATAGTGACTGGATTAGACGTTTATGGAGTTGAGAATCTTCAGGATGTTATTGATTTTTTTAATGGAAAAGGAACACTTGAGCCTACAATTATTGATACCAAAGCTGAATTTTATAAAAGCTTAGATTTCCCGGAATTTGACTTTTCAGATGTGCGCGGACAGGAAAGCATAAAACGTTGTATGGAAATTGCGGCTGCCGGAGGTCATAACATCATTTTAATTGGTCCGCCCGGAGCGGGCAAAACGATGCTGGCAAAACGTGTTCCGAGTATTTTACCGCCAATGACTTTGCGTGAAGCTCTTGAAACGACAAAAATTCACAGTGTTGCCGGAAAGTTAAAAGAAGTTGGATTAATGAACCAAAGGCCCTTCAGAAGTCCCCATCATACGATTTCTAATGTTGCCTTGGTTGGAGGAGGAAGTTATCCTCAGCCCGGAGAAATTTCGATGGCTCATAATGGTGTTTTGTTTTTAGACGAACTACCGGAGTTCAAACGTGATGTTCTTGAAGTGATGCGCCAGCCGCTGGAAGATCGGGAAGTTACTATTTCAAGGGCTAAATTTACCGTAACTTACCCTTCCTCGTTTATGCTGGTGGCGAGTATGAATCCGAGTCCGAGTGGTTTTTTTAATGATCCTGCTGTGCCTAATACATCTTCACCGCACGAGATGCAGCGTTATTTAAGTAAAATATCAGGACCTTTGTTAGACCGGATTGACATTCATATCGAAGTCACACCGGTTCCTTTTGAAAAACTGGCCGATGATCGAAAAGCCGAGAGCAGTGTTGAAATCCGTAAACGGGTTACTGCCGCTCGGGAATTTCAGACCAAACGTTTCGAAACAATTGAAAATGTACATTACAATGCACAAATGAGCAGTAAACTTATTCGGGAATTTTGTATTCTTGACGATCCGTCGAAAGAATTGCTGAAAACCGCTATGGAACGATTGAATCTGTCAGCAAGAGCCTACGACAGAATTCTAAAAGTTGCCCGAACAATCAGTGATTTGGATCATTCCGAAAATATTATTTCGTCTCATATCGCCGAAGCCATTCAATACAGAAGTTTGGATCGCGAGGGGTGGCTGGGATAATTATCTTAGATTTGAAATGTCTGAAAACAAAAGAAGAAGAAAAAATTGCTGTAAATTTTACGATTTGAACTTACTCAAATTTTAAACTTGAGCTTTTTGACATTAGGTAGGAGGTGAGTTTTTTAATTTTTCCTTTTTCCATTTCAAAAACATCGCAGAAAACAGCATCCAGTTTATTGCCGTTTTTCATATTTCCCTGTACGGCACCTTCAGCAATTACAATGTCATTTTCTTCAATTAGTTTTATGATTTGGATCGTGGGACTACCGGTAAAATTATCGTTTTCAATTTCTTTGTCAAAAGCTTCTTTTCCTACATGTTGATAAATTCCGGGCATTTCCCAAATCACATCATCAGTAAGGCAATCTAAAATTCGTTTATGATCGCTTACCATAAAAGCTTCCATATATTCGGTTACGGTTTGTTTATTTACTGTCATAATGATTGCGGAATTTTTAAACTTTATAAAATTAAAGTATTTATTGTAAACTTTTAATGCTTAATTGGTATGTATTGAAAATTACAGGCTTATTTTAAGCCACCATTTTATTGTACTTATTTTGTCAAGTTCTAACTCTGACAAACTCTGATCTTCAATTTTAGACAAGGAATTTTTCACAGTTTCAATACCATAATTATCTTTTAGCCAAAAGGGGAGTTCTTCGACACTTTTATTCCAATTTTTTAAAATTCTCTTCAGAATTATTTCAGAGTCTATCGTTGTTTTTGGTTGAAGCGATTTTAGAATTAAGCCCGCGTATTTTTGGTCTGTATAAATAGTTTGATCCCTGTCTTCATTTTCAAGAATTAAGATGATACCTTCAATAATTATTTCATCATTAACTTTTGGTAAAAGTTGAATAAATTGGCGGACTCGTAAATCTCCAATTTGGTTGATAAGATCAATCGATTTTAACAATTCGTTTTTAAAGTCTTCCGCTGTTGTTGGAAATTTCATTTTTTTAATAATGGTCTGATGAAAAGAGCAAAGATGAATATATGCTTATTGTTTTTTAGAAACATTCCAAAAGCTGATTTTTCGTCTCGTTACAAAACCTAGTTTTTCATATAAGCTAATGGCACCCATATTATTTTCGACAACATGTAAAAAAGGAGTTTTATTTTCGTCCAAGATGTTATTGACAACATGCGAAATCAATTGTTTGGCATAGCCTTTCCCGGTGTGATCGGGATGCGTGATAATAGCACTCACTTCTGTAAAGTCATTCATTTTCATACGTTCGCCTGCGACAGCTATCAATTGGGCTTCTTTAAATATTCCATAATAATTGCCCAATAAAGGAGTTTTGGTTTTAAAATATCCCGGTTGTACCAAATTAACCAGTTGTAATAATTCGGCATTATGACTTTCGGTAAGTCTGAGAATTTCAGTACCAATCGCAAGTTGAATTTTGTCCTGAATAACCATTTGCAGACAAATCAATTCTTTGACGATTGTCAAAGAATCGTCTATTTCAGGTTTTTCACCCACTATAAAAAAAGAATCCGTTAACAACGCATATTGCTTTGTGGCCGTTAAAGTGCTTTCCGGTACTATAAAACCTCCAAACGGACAATAATCCGGATTGTAAAATTTAGTACCATCATAATCAAGGGCAAATGTGGAATGTTTTTCGGATAATGCATGCCAAACCGGATTATCTAGTTTATGGTCTTCTTTATTTGTCATTATTTAAAAAATAATTTTTTGGGATCGTACTATATTCGGTTTTTATTCTTTCTCTTTTATAGGATAGAAAAAACGAAATGAGTTCGAAGCTGCCGGGTGCAAAATCGTACCGTGATTTTCAAGCGGGAAATAATCGAAATATACTCTTATGTTTTTACTTTTTGAAGCTTTAATTTTTTCGGTTAGTAAATTAGCATCGACTTCCATAACTCTTGGAATTTCGGTTGGTGTAAGTCCTTCTTTACCCACTGCAATGTAAATGTCTGTTTGCGGACTGAAATTTTCCTGAAAAATAGGGCTGTCGAGATTTAGTATAGAACCATTATTCCACCAAATGCTTGGGCTTACAATAACATATTTATTAAAAAGTGTCGGTTTTTTTAGTAAAATTTCTGTTCCAAGTAATCCTCCCAATGATTGCCCCATAAGGGTTTTAGAAGTATTGGCTTTGTATTTTTTTTCGATAAAAGGCTGCAATTCTTTTTCGATAAAAGCAATAAATTTATCAGAATGACCGGAAGTCGGAAACCTTTTTTGATCTTTTTCAATAGTGGTCGGGAATGTAAAGTCTCTTCTTCTGTCGACAGTTGCGATTCCCACGACAATGGATTTAGGAACCTGATTGATCCATTCAAAACTATTAAACTGTACCAGACCGGCGATATGAATAAAATCTTCATCGGCTGAACCGTCCAATAAATAAATTACAGGATATTTTGTTGCCTCTTCGGCTTTGTAACCTTCCGGAAGATAAATATTGAGAATTCTTTTTTCTCCTAATTCTTTCGATTGAATTTCATCGATAACTCCTAATACAAATGGCTTTGCAGTTTCTGTTGGTTTGACTTTATTAGTTTGGCAAAAGATAAAAGTGGTGGAAAAGAATAAAAAGACAAGGGTAAATAATTTGTTCATTATGGTGTTATTTAGTAGCAATGGGGTAAAATATTATGATGTGAAACAGGAAAATTATATAGAACCAAAATACAAATTTTTGACATTCCAAAATCTTAATTAAGAAGAAAAAAAATCAAAAAACGACTATAGAATAAATCCCTTTCATCAAATAATGAAAGGGATTTAATAAGTATTTAATGCTATTGAGTTATTTTAGAAAAAGGAATAGCCTAGTATGACAGATGCCGTAGTGAATGAAGAGTTCCAGGCAATGTAATCTTTTAGAATAGTTCTGCCAAGTTGGTATCTTAATTCTATACTGTACTTGTCGCGTAATTTTCCGCCAATTCCTAATACTGCACTATTTCCGGATTTAACATCCAAAGTATTAATTTTAGATCCATCTTTTCTGGTGAATTCTATTTTCGAGTTTAGACCAAAATCAAATAGTAATGATAATGAAGCATTCGCAAAGATTTTAAAATCATTATTAACAAAGAAGTAATGTCTGATTCCTATAGGCAGCTCTATTGATTTATAATCTACTTTTGCGTTTACTTCGGAACCTGCCAAATTCGAGGTTGATTTTGACTTTTCGCCACTATAGTACTGGTATGAAGGTTCTGCAATTATAGCCCATTTATTTTTATTAAAAGGTAAAATAAACTCTGCTTCGACACCCAGACTAAGACTTGTCTTAGAACCAAATTTAACATTGTAAAAATCTATATTCGAATTGTTAATCGATAACGAACTGCTATTTAATCTTGGTCTAATGGTCAAATTAAACAAATCCTTTTTTTCTTTTGTTTCAAATTCGACAAAATGAGTATCGCTGCACTTGTTATATTTGATGAAAAATTTGAAGAGCTGCTTGTAAGTGTAATCCAGATTTTCGTATTCTCTCTGAAGGATATTATCGCATTTTAGATCAATAAAAAGCTGTTCTCTGAAGTAATTGTTTTTCGCAATCGAAGAGTTTTCATTTACCAGATAAGTTTTGTAAATAAGCTGTTTTATTTCTGAATTATCTATCTTATAAAAGAAACGGCTTGAGTTTCCTTCCCCGTAGGAGTAAAGTGATGCCTTTCCTTCAACATGCACTTTTAAGAAGAGCGTTTCTTCTTTTAAATCCGGATTTTTATCCGTACTCATATTTTCTATGTATCTTGAGGAGCGGTCTATTTTTACTAAGGTTTTGATGTATTTACTTTGTCCTGTGATTGCAAATTCTTTTACAATTTTTAAGTCAGCAATAAGAATGTCTTTACTTTCAGGTAGTTGATATCTAAAATTGGTTGGAGTATTTTTCCAATCCAGATTTTCAATTAAGCAATTTATTTTCTGATTGTTTTGGTTGATGAAGTAACCGTTTTCAAAAGTTATTTGCGAATAGGTGTTTAAAGTTAATATAAAGGCTAATACAAGTAATAAGAATTGTTTTTTCATTAAAATTTTGGGCTGTTATTTAGGGTTGTTTTTTTGAAGAGATCTTTTTTTGACAGCAAATATAATATACAGAACAGTTATTGCATTACGTGAAACCGTAATACAATTGATTATCGTTTGGAAGAATGTGAGAGTGATTGTTTACAGATTGTAAGTATACGCATTAAAATTAAAATGAGTAAAGTATTTTTTCGGTCCAAATTAATACCCAAAAAAATGAATAGTTAAGTGTAAATTACTTCACTTCCGTTCCTTCAAACTTTATTCTGCGGTCATTTACGTGAACCAATTCGTCAAGTTCGTAGATATTTTTATAGCCATACCCATAAAGGTTAATATGTGTAGGAATGTTGAGAGCCAGCATAACAGGTTTTCTGTTGGCTAAAATCTGAGACTCGGGAGTATTTTTAGGAAGAGCCATTTTTGAAGCGAAATCTATCGGGTCGCCATTAAAATTGTTATTACAGTAAATCAGTATCCTGGTGTTAGGATCCGGAATTAATTGATGAAGATTTTCCTGTGTAAAATCGGTAAAATCGAGATGAATAGCCCCTTTTAAGTGTTTTCGGTTGTAACGAAAATCAGAGCGTGTGTCCAAAATAACAGTATTCTCTTCATGACTCATTTTAAGAAAAAGATCGAGATTCACTAAATGAGTTGCTCTGGCTTTTTCGACTTCGGTAACGAGGTTTTTAAAATCATCGTAATCGACTAGTGCTTTTGGATATTGTTGCTGGTTTGTCATTGCGGTAGGGGTTTTGGCCGTTTGAGACTGTGTGACACAGCCTGTAAAACAAAATGATACTAAAAATAGAAGGGTTATCTTTTTCATAATGAAATGAGGTTTATAGTTCAATATGTTTATCAGCAGGACTCTACCGCTTTTACTAAAACGTTAGATTTATCTCCTGAATTTGTTTCTGACAATAATATCTTTTAATCTCTCTTTTAAGTCTTCTCCTGTGTCAAAAACCATTTGTTCATTGTTCGGGAAAGGAACAGCACGTTTATTGAAGTAGTTGATATAACTGTCTTCACAGGCACTTCTGTCTCCTTTGTAGGTTGAGTAAATATTCTCAAAAATAAACTCACTGCTTACCGGAAAAGATTGTAGTAATTGATTGGTTTTTAAATCGACATAATCCACTTTTGCTGTGATCTGGCAGGATTTAAATTGTCTGAATTCGTATACGTTTGCACGGAGCATTCTGTAATTGTCTACTTTTATTTCTCTGCCCAGACTGTCTTTAACCGGTCTTCCTCTGCTGTCCAGAAGTGTTTTGACACCGTCTTTTATCTGTCGTTCTTTAATGAATTCCTTCTCTTTGATTTGCTCTGGTGAAATATTGATTTGCACGAAGTTTACAATCAGACTATAATCGTAAACGATGCCTTTTTGTCTTAGACTGTGGTAAACCGTCCATTTGTCATTTAATCCATAGGTTTTAAAATCGAGTAAGTCATCCTGAAGCGGTTTCGGAATGACCATATTGGTTTCGTTTTTGGCATAAACATCTACAAAATCGGTTCCTTTAAACTGTGCATCTTCCATCAGTTTTTTAGTGTTTTTGTAGTTTGGGCTAATGCTTTCCAAATAAGAAAAATCATCGTAGGCTTTTCTAAAATCCAGTTTGTTATTTGATTTTAAAAGGGCAGAAGCATTTTCATATAAATATCTCGTCAATGCAATTTTACTGCTTATGATCTGATTGCTGTAATTATCAAACTGGAATGTAGCGGTTCTTCCTTGTTTCAAGAGTTGCAGAGGCAATAAAGGTCTGATTTTTTCCTGACGATTGTTCAACTGCATGTAGGTATTGTAAGTGCGTTCGGCATTTACCGGATTTGCTTCTTTGATCATTAATTCCAGGCTACGCAAATCTCTGTCTTTGGCCTTTGCGAAAGCCTCTTCCAGCAAATACACGTAATCTTGTTTTCCTTTAGAATCTTTTTTCGTTCGTAAAGCTTCGACCGCACGGTCTATCGCTCCATCGTAATTTCCATCGCTGAGCATGGATTGGGTAGTTTTTACACCACAGGATGACAGTGCTAAAAATAATATTAAAAATAGAAGCGTAATTTTTTGCATGATATTTTTTAATTGAAGGTGTAAATATATCTTTTTTAACTTTCAACAACTATGCCTTTTTTAAAATTATTTTGTAGAGTAGATAAGGGTGCAGCTAAGCCATATTTAGGTGCTTAAGCAGTATTATTCTGTTAACAGTTTTTTGATCAAGACAATTTGGCCTAAATGATAATAACTGTGTTCGATCATGGCTTCGATATTTCTTTTGTAGGTTCCGTATTTTTCGTTGACAAAGATCTGATCCAGTTTTTCGTTGGGCATTTCTTCTACAAAAGAGGCAAATTCCTCAGCAGAATTCCAGAATTTAGTTAGAAAAGCCTGCCATTCTCCCTGCGAATGAATAGGAGCGAAGTCAAAGCTGAATTTGTCTTTTATATCCAGTGATCCCCCTTTAAAAACACTATTTATTCCACTAATATAATAGTGAACATGCTGCGCCAAAAGTGAAATAGTATTAATGTTTTTGACAGGAGTTACAGCAATTTTCCAATCCAGATTTTGCAGCTGGTCTTTATAATTGGTGTTGGCAATCCAAGTTCCGTTTAAAATGACTTCTCTAAAACGATTGGTAATTTCTGCTGTACTTTTCATATTCAAAGTAGTTTGAATGTTATCGTTTTACTTATTATACTCAATAGTTCTTATTTTTAAATCGCTCGGCTCTCCATTTAATGATGTCTTTCTTTCAATCCAGTTGTTGTACTTATCGTATTTATATTCATAAGTGTAAATAGATGTATGAAAAGGTTTGCCATCAGTAAACATTTGAGTTTTTTGCGAAATAAGATCACCAAAATTATTGTATGTGCTTTGTACTCTTTTATCTGTCACTCCATTGTTATCGATTTCGGCTTCATCCTCAATTTGATTTCGAGTATTATATTTAAAGACAATAGATCTTTTTGAGATATCTTTATTGTAGACTTTAATTGTTGCTATTTTATCATTTTTGTAAAATTTTCTTTCAATATAATCGTCAGTCTCTCGTCTGTAAATAAGATTTCCTTCGGCATCATATTCTTTTGTGCTTTTCTCGGTGGCATTTTTTTCTACATAATTTAATAGAAAATTATAATCTAAATTTTCTACAAGCAGATTTTCTGTTCGAGCATAACTATAATTAAAAATGTTTTTTTCTTCATTATTAATTTTTTGAATAGAATAGATCTCAATGCTATTTATGCCTTTATTATACTTTATTTCTAGTATATTTTTATCTTTATATAAATAGTCAACATTTACTCGTGGCTTACCTGCAGCTTGTTCCAGATTTTCTATCTTAAGAAGTCGATTATCTTGAAAAACAAAGTCTGTGACTTGTATGCCATTGTTATATTTTGTGTAATTATTATTTTTTCTATTTTTCTCTGAGTAGTTGGTTATAATTTTTAAAAGTTTGCCTTTTTCAATTTGATGTTGAAAACCATGCCCCAAATCCTGATTGTTTTCAAATTCTATAGAACCTACAAGAGTATCATTCTTAAATATATTTGCTGAGTATAAAGAATCTTCTGTTATGCCGATGAAACTTACATATTTATGAACTTTTCCTTTAGAAAAATACATTTTCATATGAGACGAATTTGTCTTGTTGAATTTTTTATAATAGTAATGTAATGTATTTTGAAGAATTGTGTTTACATTATCTTTGTTTTTGAGACTTTGAGTTTGCTCTTCAATAAGCATTATATAATCATTAGTCAATCGTCTTAGTACGTCATCGTAAATAGGATATTCAGGAAACTTTACTTTCTGAGCTATAATGGGCATTGTAAAAAGAAAGAAGAGAAAAATTAGGGTTTTCTTCATTTTGATTTGGAAGTTTTTGTTTATAGTGAGCTTGATTTAAAATTGGTTATTGTTTTTAAATAACATTGTCGTTCTATTCCTGCTGAATCCACTCGTATTTTCCATCTTTAAGATAGATAATGCCGCCTCCGCAGCTTTCTTCGGCATGAATAAATATTCCGTCATTTGGCAATTTGATTTTATCCTCTTCTTTTATTTCGTCATCGCCCAAAATTTCTCCCTGATCGTTTACATTGTTCCAAACAACTTCCCCTTTTGGGGCTTTTTCGAATATTCCGGCCCAGTCGATTTCTTCAAAACCCTGATAGAGAATAGTATTTCCCATTCCGAAATAATCTGTTCGGTTTCCGTTTCCGAAAATGATTCGTAAACCGCTTTTATCACTTTTTGTACTTCTTACAATTTCAACCTTTTCATTTTTTCCGTCACCGTCAAGATCGCATACGATTTTATTTGTTTTGTGTTTGGTCGAAATCACAATAGTATCGGAGCTATTTTGTGTTTCTTTTTTCTCAGTGGTTTGAACGTGATCTTTCGCTTTTGTTGGCGTTGTTGTAATTTCGGTTTTTGTTTCTTTTTTACAAGAGATGAAAATAAAGGCTGAGAGAAGTAAAAGTTTGAATTTCATGTTTTTAGATGATGATTTTGGTATCGTTTGAAGTTGCCAAAATATAAATATTTGGGCACAGTATTGTAAAAGTGTTGTTTGCAGCAATTTTAATTGCGATAGATATCAGTTGGGTGAAATTTGAAAAAATGAATTTAACACATAGAAACATAGATTTTGGTTGTAATAAAGAGAGCCGCACAAAGAAATATATTTCTTTCACATAGAACAAGATATGTGCATTTAAATGTAGTGAAACGTCTTTTTTATAGAAAATACATTGCCTATGTTACTATGTGTTAAAATGAATTACACCCAATAGGTTTTATTTAGTTTTCTATTATTTTCTAATTTTCACCTGATATACAATTTCCCAAAAGAGGATTGATAGAATAGCATTGGTGAATATGGCCGTTTTAACTAAATAGGGATCGTATTTGGTAAGCAGATGTAAGTTGGCGAACTGTACGGCCAAAAATAGAGACAAAGCAGCTATTACCACAGAGCAGATCACATTTAGTACTGGTTTCCACTTTAAACCTAAGAAAGAATAAATAATGTTCAAAATAGCAAAGCCACAACCCAAAGTAAGGTAAGGATCTGTTCCTAATTTCTCACCCAACTGCAGTAAAGGAGAAGTTGCGGTAAGATATAAAAAGAAAAGGATTGCATAAAAGAGCGTTCGTGTTTGAATTTTCATTTTGATGTTTTTTGATGTTTTTTGGGAATAAAAAGGAGTTTTAAAGAATTAAATTAGCCAGTTATCATTTAAATTATCCTTTTTTACTCATGTGAAGTGCGATTCTGTTTCCCTCACAGTCTTTAAATTCTGCTACCCAGCCAAATTCGCCGTTTGAGGTTATGGGAAATAAAATCTCGGCACCATTTTCTATGGCCAGATCTATAGTTTCTTCAATGTTTTCAGTGTTTAAATAAACTAGAGTTCCGTCTATCGTAGGTTTGTATATTTCACCTTGGGCTAAGGCTCCCGAAATACCATTGTTGCCTTCGATAAGCGGAAAGAATGCCATTTCATTATCATGAATAAACTCCCGCTCAAATTCAAAACTAAAAACCGCCGAATAAAATTGTATGGCTCTTTCGATGTTGGTTACCGGGATTTCAAAATAAACAACGGGATTTGATTTGTTTTTCATTTTGTTTGGGGCTATTTTTTTAGTGTAAGCGAAGTTAGAGAAAATTCTAGTTCAATTGACTGGATTTTATTTTTTCAATTTGTCGTTTGTGTCGAAGGATATGTACAATCGCATGTTCTGTAAGTTGTTCAATGTCGTACAATTGTCCCCAACCTGTTTTTATTTTTAGTGAATCGTCAAATTGTTCTAATTCGTTGTCTTTAATTTCTCGAAAAACATTTTCGGTAAAGATGAAAACATTCGTTAAATCTATCAGATATTCGGCAATGGTTACATGAAAAATTTTGCCTGGCCGTTGCACATTCTGCCCTTTCAGGTTATGAATACTGATGGCATAGCTATAACCGGAACTTACTACGTGAGACAGAATTTTTTGTATGGATTTACAATCTTCGTCTGTTGTTTTTTCGTCTATGATTTTGGTCAAAGCATCGTCCGGAATACTTTTGATAACGTTGGTAAGGTCTAAAATTGCCTGTTCGTAGATGTCAAGCAATGCTCCAACTGCTCCTTGTCTGTTCATTTTTGTGTTTTGTTAATTATTTTTGTTGCAATTTCAGAAACTTCTTCGTCGATTTCATCTTTAGTCGGGTCTTTTGCGATTCTTTCGATTTCATTTAAAACCATTTGATCTTTAATGATCTCTCCAAAAGTATCAAGAATCCAATATTTCCAAACCTGATCCTGACTTTGTAAAATTTTCAATATTTCAGAAGAAATTTTTTCACAGTAAGGAATCAGAAACGCTGCAATTGGTCTACTAACTGGCCAATTCATATCCTGTAACCATTTAAGTAAATCCGGAATAATAGACTCGATCTCTTCAAATGAGTAGTTTTTTAGTTTTTCGACTGTTTCGAAATCAAATTTATCTTTTGGGATTAAATTTTTGACATTCATATTGCTCAGATCTGTTAGTTGAATTTTGTATTATATATTGACCCTTATAAAAAAGCGTTTTTTTTCATTTGTTTTCTTAAAAAAAGAACGATTAAAAAGAAAATAAAAGCTAAGATTGCCAATCTTGAAGCATTTCCGGATGCACTCATTCGTGCCTGATGTTCTCTGCCATAAGGACCGGAATGTTTTATAGATCCGAGAACAAATTGCATTTTTTGAAAATTTGATTTATCATTTTTAGGATCATCAGAAAGGAGAATGTTGATCCAGCCTTTTTCTCCCAGACTTTTTGCTTCAAACAATGTTCTTCCGAACATATTATATCTGGCAAGCGAGTAATTTTGATTGGCGTTAATTATTAAGGTATCGCATTTGAAATCTTCGGCAGTAATTTTATTTAGCATTTTCAGCACACTTTCTGATCTTTCTGCGCCAGCTCCTGGATTTTCATAATATTGATATGCAATTGTTGGTGTTTCGCCGATTGCAGTAGAGTCTGTGAAAATTTTTCCATTCTCGTAAAAAGCATCATAATTTAATCCCTTATTTTCTTTTTTTATTTGCGAAAACTCGCTAGGAACCTGAAAACTGACATCTCGCAATTCGATTTTGTTTTGAGAGTAGAAACTAATTGTTGTGATTAAAATTAGTAAAAAGGGGTTTTTCATAGAGAGCTGATTATGATGTAAAAATGTATTAAGGAGTTTTGAATTGTAGATAAACTCTGTTTTTTTCTTATTGTAAAATAGTCTCTATTTTGGTCTCTGACTTTTCTTTGAGAACACTGTCAGGATGAAAATTCCAGATAATCAGAAATTTTCCTTTTGCAAGATATTCTTCCGGACGTTCGTCAGTTGGCTGGCCGTCTTTTCCCCAAAGTAATCCTTGCAGAAACCTATCGCCTTTAAAAGTGTGTTCAAATTCAAAATACATTACAGATCCACGATCGGTTTTACTTTTAAAATTTTGAATCGATTTATTTTTTAAGGTTCCAACAATACTAGCGTAGGTTTCGATATCATTATAAAAAGTACAGGCTTGCGGAGTAATACAAATATTACCATCGTTTAAAGTGTAGCCTTTGGGAATTTCTTTTGGTTTTAGTTTTAGATCAGCAATTGTCTGACCGAATAAAGTAGTAGTAAGTAATAAAAATAATACCGACAGGGGAATCGTAATTTTCATGTTTTTATGCTGTTAGGTTTGTTGAGCGAAAATAGTTTTTTTACTTTTTTCTTACTTTAACTTCTTTCTCTTTTTCGTCATAATATAAAAGATCTTTATTTTTTTTCAAACCAAGATCTCCACTTTTTTATAGTTTTATCAGGCGGAAATACAGGCATATCAAATGCCTCTTCCATTTTGTAGGTAATGCCGGTTATATCTATCAAAAACTTTCGAGCTTCGTAAACCATGTTTAAACTTATCGATTCATTTTCGTTTTTAGATAATCTTTCAAATGATTCGAGGTTTTCCAGAAAGATTGCTTGAGGATTTTGTGCATTTACTTTGTTTGTAAAGGAAAGTAAAATCAGAAATAAAATAATGGTTAGTTTTTTCATAGGTTAGTTTATAAAAAAAGCACAAACTCTAAAGATATTTGTGCTTTCGTGAAATTTATATTTTTGAGTAATTATTTTCCTTTATACAATTTTTCCAAATACTCCACTTTCTCTTTTTCAGCCAGAACCAAACGTTCGTAAAGTTCTACAACTTTGTCTAGTGGGTTGAAATTACAAGAATTGTTAGTTATAAAGCTACCAGTAACAGATTCGTGAAAAGTATTGAAGTAATTGATAACATTCTCTTCCGAAAAATTTTCAATAGCTTCAACGGTAACGCCAAGTACTTTTGCAATTTCTGCAAGTTTTGCGGCTTCAATCGTTTCACTCGCCTTTAAATTAGAAACAGATTGCTGACTTACGCCAATTGCAATTGCCAGTGCTTCTGGTTTCATACCTTTAAGCTCTCTTATTCGACTGATGTTTCTTCCAATGTGTTTTGGTTTTGTTGTTGTGCTGATATTTCAAAGGTATTTAAAATTATTTTATAAAATGGTGCCTAGTGAAGCATATGTTTTTTTGGTTAGACTAGTTTCTGTCTATTTTGGCAGATAAATAAATGTTTTTTAGGATAGAATAGTGTTTTAAACATAAATAATACGGATTTGAAATATGTCTAAACAACGATGAGAAAAATAGTTTTTTGTTATTTTAATTAAGTAAGTTAATTTGTAGACAAGGATTGTAAATCAACGCTATCTGATTATTAAGGTAATATTTTAATCAATGAATTCCTCTATTTTTGTTTCAATATATGATATACAAAGTCTGAATACGTCCATTTCTTCTTTTGTCACGTCCTTAGCATGTGCATCTGAGCGAAATTTATTTACTACTTGCATCTTATGATCAAAATCATCTTTATTACTTCCGAATATATTTTTAAAGATATCATAATGTTTAATGATTGTTTTACGAATATCCTCGAAATAAATTTCACAATCTCTTGCGTTAAAAAGTTGGCTATAACTTAGCCCAGAGTATTTTGTTTTTCTGGGATCTCCAAGTACCGCTAAATATTTAACAGTAGCATCTGCTTTTCCTAAATGTGCTAAAAGTTGATTTCTAGCTATTTTTCTAAGTTTGGGTTCAATTGAATTTCTTCTTTCAGAAATTTCTTTATAACGTTCTTTAGGTGAATCTAAAGCCTTCTCATATTTATGTTTAGTTAATAAATAGTCTTTAATAGCATCAATTTTAAATGAATAGTGGTCATTATTTTTATCGATAATTTTATAGCCTAAGAGATGATTTGTAAATTCAGGAGAAACTATTGCTAATTCATTAAAAGTTTTCATATCATCAAGTGCAATATATTTTAACATGTCAAATTCAGATGGATAGAAATTTTTAAGTACACCTAAAATCATTTCAACATAACTACTAAACTCACTATGAAATTTAGCTTTAGCTTTTTCATAAAGATATTTGTCAACCCTTATAGGCCTTTCCGAATCAGAAATCTTGTTAATAATACTGCAAACATGTCTTATTAAAAATGGATGCCCACCAAAATCTTCGGTCAGTTTTGAATAAATAATTTCTTCAAATTGGAGCCCCATTATTCTACCTAACTTCCTTACCATTTCTCTTGTTTGAGGTACATCAAAGTTAGGGATGTATTCAAAATAAATTTGATTAAAAATAGGATTATCTTTACCTTTTATTTGAGCAGTCTCAATAGCATTCGGATTTGTACCAACAATAAAAAATGAAAATAAATTCGTGTTTTTCTGAAAAACGGTTCTTATAGATTGCCATAATAAAACAAAATCTAAGTCATTAGTCCAGTGTTGGCTGGGTGATGTGTTAAATGTAATATTTTCAATTTCATCAAAAACAATTAATATACTTTTTTCCTTCAACTTTTCTTTTGCTTGTTTTAAAACGCTTTCGAATTGTAAGGCAGCATTAAGTTCAGTGAATTCAATCTCCTCTTTTATTACAAGAGTCGGACATACTTGATTTTTAATTTCTTCCAAAATATACCATAAAGCTGAATTCCATCGTCTTTTATGCATTGATGGGTTTTGACAATCAATAAATACAGTATGTTCACCAAGAGAGTCTAAAACCCTTTTAACGCCAAAAATTACTGATGTCTTCCCTGTTTTACGCAACCCAAACAAGGCGGTATTTTCATTCGATTTATGTCTGTTAACTAATTTCAAAACAAGGTCACTTCTTCCAAAAAAATAAAGATCTTTTTTAAGTGGGGATTCAAAAGCAAATAAATCTCTTGTATAAAAATGTGCTTTAAATCTATTTCGCAAAAAATATGAATCTGAATTTGAAAGTAATTCACTGTATGAAAACGGAACCACTATTTGTGATTCTTGGTCATTTTTTGCTAATTCACCAATTCTATCAACAACATTTTCATCATTACTAATAAGTACACAACACAATTTTTCTAATCTTAAAGATTGGTATTTTTTTTCAACAAAATCAACTGCATCTAATGAACGGGTTTCAAATGTTGTATAGTTGCTAAAAATAACAATGATTTCAAGCTCAATATTGAAAAGCTCTTTGTAATTATCTGTTGGTTTAATTAGAAAGTATTTATATTGTGAAGTTGGCCCAAGATTGAACTCTCCACCGCCATTTGTAATATACCATTCTCCGGATATTTTTTTTATTATTTTCTGTTCATCTTCTGTAAAATGTATCAGTTTTACTTGAGGATTTATACCTGGATATGTTTTTTGATCGTCTAGTTGAATCATGTTATTATATCTGTTTCTGTTATTATAAATATAAAGTAGTTTAGAAAAATATTGAAGAAGTTGTGCTTCGCATTCTTTTCAAATATAATATTTTATTTGTTAAATGAATTTTATTTCTAATAAAAAGGAGAGAAGTACTTGAATGATAGAGGTGATATTTTTTATGAAGTTGAGATGATTAGAAAATAAAAAGGAAAGTCAACACATGGAGATATAAGCTCAAAATATTAAATTTAAATTGTTGGTATAGTAGGGGCAACAGGTTTTTTTAGTCTTTCGGGTTACTATTTGTAAAGTATATCATTTCGATCGAAGGGAGATTCGAGCGATAGCGAACAGGCGAAGTAAATCTCACGCAGGATTCGACAAAGATTGGCGATTCTCTTTGAGGAGTTTCTTGTGTGATCCTTCCTTCGTCAGGATGACAAACGGGATGGTTACTTTGCGTGGACTTCGACTTCGCTCAGCCTGACGGGGCATAAATCTAAAAACTGTAAAAAAAAAAAATCCCGCTTCAATTAAGAAACGGGACTTCGATGATATTCTCTTTTTTTTTATTTTAAACTGTTGCAGCAACTTCCTGTGGCAACGGAATTTGATTTTTAAGTAAATCTTCGAATGTTTCGTGAGCACGAATCAGGATTCCCTGACCGTTCATCCATAAAACTTCGGCTGGTTTGTATCTTGAATTGTAGTTCGAAGACATCGAGAAACAATAAGCTCCTGCATTTCTGAACGCTAAGATATCACCTTCGGTAATCTCTGAAATTCTGCGGTTGTTGGCAAAAGTATCCGTTTCGCAGATGTAACCTACTACCGAGTAAAAACGCTCTTTTCCTTTTGGGTTGGAGATGTTTTCAATATGGTGCTGTGAACCGTAAAACATAGGACGGATTAAGTGATTGAAACCACTGTCAACCCCTGCGAAAACTGTCGAAGTGGTTTGTTTTACTACGTTTACTTTGGCTAAGAAGAAACCAGCTTCGCTCACCAGGAATTTTCCAGGTTCGAAAATCAACGTTAAATCTCTGCCGTATTCTGTACAGAAAGAGTTGAATCTTTTAGATAATTTTTTACCTAATTCTTCAATATCTGTTTCGATATCGTCTTTTTTGTAAGGAACTTTGAATCCGCTTCCGAAATCTAAGAATTGTAATTCTTTGAAATGTTTAGCCGTATCAAATAAGATCTCGGCGGCATACAAGAATACTTCGATATCTAAAATATCCGATCCTGTGTGCATATGAATCCCCACAATATGCATTTTTGTATTTTCAACAATACGCAAAATATGCGGTATCTGGTGAACGGAGATTCCGAATTTACTATCGATATGTCCAACGGAAATATTGGCATTTCCACCCGCCATTACGTGTGGATTGATACGAATGCATACCGGTATATTAGGATGTTTGGTTCCGAATTGCTCTAAAATAGATAAATTGTCGATATTGATCTGTACACCCATTGCGGCTACTTCTTCGATTTCTTCTAAAGAAACTCCGTTTGGTGTAAAGAAAATTTTGTCAGGATCATAGCCGGCATGAAGGCCTAATTGAACCTCCTGAATCGATACCGTATCTAAGCCAGATCCCATGTTCTTTAATAGCTGAAGAATGGCAACGTTAGACAATGCCTTCATGGCATAATTAACTCTTAAGTTTTCTACCTTAGAGAAAGCTTTAGTTAACCTGTTGTACTGAGATTGGATTTTTTCGGCATCATATACATATAATGGACTTCCAAATTGGTCTGCTAACTGCAGTAAATCTTTTGCTTGCATCTGTAAACTATTTTCAGCAAACTTATTACTCTTTTGCCGATTGACAAATTTTAAATTGAAAAATAACAAATTGTAACAAATTGTTATAAAATAAACATTTAAAGTTTTTTTAACTTTTAGTGGTTTCTAATTCTTATTTAGAGTTAATAAAAATTATATTTGCCCCAAAATTACACTATTAGAGATTATTTATGAAAAAGATTATTACATTTTACCTGATTATCCTTACAACTTCGGTGGGATTTGCTCAGGAGAAATCAAAAGACAGTTTACAGACTAATAATTTAGAGGATATTATTGTAACGGCAAGCCGAAAAAAAGAGAGTATAAAAGAGGTTGTTTCTTCTATTACGATTGTTGGAGCGAAGAAAATCCAAAATCAGACCTTGGTAAATTCGAATATCGGTAATATTTTGCAATATACAGTTCCGGGTTTAGCGACCGCAAGTAACCAAACTTCAAATTTCGGTCAGACTTTAAGAGGAAGACCATTTTTGGTGATGATTGATGGAATACCGCAATCTACGCCTTTGAGAAATGGAGGTAGAGACCTTCAGGTAATTGATCCTTCGTCTATCGAAAGAGTGGAAGTTATTAAAGGTGCAACTTCAATTTATGGGAATGGTGCCGATGGAGGGATCATCAATTATATTACAAAGAAAAACCATTCTGAGGAAAAAATTAGCGGTTCGGTACAGCTGGGTTTGATCACACAACCCAAAACTTTTGCAGAATCATTTGGTTACAGAGCTTCACTTTCTTTGGCTGGAAAACTAAAAAAACTCGATTACGTTGTTGGTTTTACACAAGAAAGATCAGGAGTTTCTAAAGATGCTAACGGAGTAAACCTTTCGCCGTTTTATAGTTTATCGAATTTAAATACCTATAACGGATTGTTTAAAATAGGATATGCACTAACTGATACCCAAAGGTTAGAGTTCTCGTACATGGGGTATGCTTCAAAGTCATTCTTGGATCAGGACGTTAAGATTGGTAAATGGGGAGAAATTCCAACGATTGGAGTGGAAGCCGGTGGACGTTTGGGAACGCCTGAGGGAACTCCGAGAAACCATAATTTCAGAGTAGCGTATTCGAACTCGGAGATTTGGAACAACACTTCTTTGGATGTTAATGTTTATGCACAGGATTTCAGAACGGTTTATTCGTACGACAGAGATCAGTTTTTAAACGGAGGTCAATCGAATGTGGCTTCACAAAAGAAAGGGCTTCGCGTTAATTTTGATTCCCGTCTTTTTGCTAATGATACCTATAAAGCAGAGATCATTTATGGTTTGGATTTGCTTCAGGATAAAACAGTTCAAAAGTTAGAGGACGGTCGTTTTTGGACACCACAAATGAAAATGGTCAATACAGCTCCTTTTGCCTTAATCAAGTTTGATGCCTGGGGTAAATTTACTTTAAAGGCAGGTGCCCGATATGAAAATATTAAAGTTAAAGCAGATGATTTCAATACATTACCGGTATTAAATGCCAAAAACAATACCTATACCAAAAGTATTTTTGTTCAGGGAGGTAATTTAGATTACAACGCCCTTGTTGGAAACATCGGATTGCGATACAATATTATGCCGGAGGTAAATGTTTTTACAAGTTATTCTCAATCCTTTTCGATCAATGAGGTAGGGCGTATTTTAAGAACGTCTACCGAAAGTGTGATTTCAAAATTACCAACGGATCCTATTATTGTAAACAATTACGAAATGGGTGTGGCCGGAGCGATTAAAAAATGGTTCACCTATGAGGTAACCAGTTTCTGGAGTACCTCACAATTAGGGGCTACATCAATTCAATCAGCTGATGGTTCTTTTGCCATGCAGCGTGCTCCTGAAAATATTTGGGGTTATGAGGCTGTTATGGGCTTTAATCCAACAGAGTTTTTAAGTTTTGGAGGTGCTTTTGCCTGGATAGAAGGGAAGGTTGATAATGACAATAATGGATCGTACGAAAAATATATTAACGGATCCCGAATAATGGCTCCAAAGCTTACTACTTATGTTCAGATTCGTCCGTTGAAAAATTTAGATATTGAATTAAGTTCTTTACATAATTTCAAAAGAGACCGATTTGACCCAAATCCAACCACAAATTTGTATAGTTTTAACGAAGGTCCGGTAAAAAAATATACGGTCTTTAATTTAAGCAGTTCTTATCTCATTAATAAATCATTCCGATTGGCACTGGGAGTGGAGAACTTATTTAATAAAGATTACGCTCCCAATATTGCCTGGTGGCAGGCGAGAGATAAAGATTTTGTGAATGCTCCGGGAAGACGTGCCACTTTACAAATTCAGTATAATTTTTAAATTTAGTAATTTGAAGTGTAATTTTAATATTTCATAACAAAGCCCCTTTTTGATTTCAAAAAGGGGCTTTTATTTTTACAAAGGTTAAAGGAGTCTGTGACTTATAAACTAGGTAAATCTCCGTTTCCTTTGGTTGGTAAATTGGTAGAGCCCATTAAGAACAAATCGACTTCTCTTGCTGCTTCACGACCTTCTGAAATGGCCCATACAATTAACGATTGTCCTCTTCGCATATCACCGGCAGTGAAAATGTGCGGAACATTCGTTTGGTAATTTTTGGCTTTATAGTTGCTTCTCATATCGATTTCCAGTCCTAATTGCTCGCTTAAAGTTTTTTCAGGACCTGTAAATCCTAAAGCCAATAAAGCTAAATCGCATGGCCATATTTTCTCTGAACCTTCTTTTTCGATTAGTTCAGGACGTTGCCCCGGAGTCATTTTCCATTGTACTTCAACGGTTTTTAATCCTACCAGTTCTCCTTTATCGTTGGATAAGAATTCTTTGGTATTGATCAACCAGTTCCTATCACAGCCTTCTTCGTGAGAAGATGAGGTTTTTAACTGTAGTGGCCAAAAAGGCCAGGGAGTTGTTTCGCTTCTTCCAACGGGAGGTTTTGGTAAAATCTCAAAGTTGGTTACCGATTTTGCACCATGCCTGTTAGAAGTTCCGATACAATCAGAACCGGTGTCTCCACCGCCAATTACGATTACATCTTTACCGGTAGCCATAACCTGATCTTGAATTGATTCTCCAAATAAAACTTTAGTCTGCTGAGTTAAGAAATCCATTGCCTGAACAACGCCTTTGCTTTCGATTCCTTTAGTTGGTAAACTTCTTCTTTCGGTTGCACCACCGCACAATACGATAGAATCAAAAGAATTTAATTCGGCTACGCTATAGTTAACGCCAACATTTACATTGGTTTTAAAAGTGATTCCTTCCGCTTCAAGGATTGCTACACGTCGGTCGATAATTCCTTTTTCTAATTTGAAATTTGGAATTCCGTAACGTAATAAGCCACCAATGGCATTGTCTCTTTCAAAAACGGTAACGGTGTGACCGGCTCTGTTTAGTTGCTGTGCTGCTGCTAAACCTGCAGGTCCTGAGCCAATAACAGCAACTGTTTTTCCAGTTCTGGTTTTTGGGGCCTGTGGTTTGATCCAGCCTTCGGCAAAGCCTCTTTCGATGATGTTTTTCTCGATGTTTTCGATGGCAACAGGCTCTTTGATGATCCCTAACACACATGATTTCTCACATGGAGCAGGGCATAAGCGGCCTGTAAATTCCGGAAAGTTATTAGTAGACTGTAGAATCTCTAAAGCACTTTGCCATTCTTCCTGATGTACCATATCGTTGAAATCAGGAATTAAATTTCCTAACGGACAGGAACTGTGGCAAAAAGGAATACCACAATCCATACATCTCGAACCTTGTTCTTTTATTTTATCTTTTGCTAACGGAATCGTAAATTCGTTGTAGTTCGTAACACGTTCTGCAACTGCTATATTACTTTCGTCGGCTCTGTTATATTCTTTAAATCCGCCTATTTTACCCATGACATTTTTAATTAAATCTAAATGATTAAATTCCAAATTCTAGTTTTTAACCGCAAAGAGCGCAAAGGTTTTTTAAAATTCTTTGAGAGTTTTTAAGTTCGCAAAGCTTTGAGGTTGATTTCAATCTAAAATCTAAAATCTGAATTCTAAAATCATTTATCCCGCTATTAATTCTTCTATTTTTTTCTCTTCTGCAATTCGCTGTAATGCTTTTTTGTAATCTGTTGGCATCACTTTTACGAAATTTCGCTGTTCATTTTCCCAGTCTGCTAAAATTCTTTTAGCTAATGGACTGTTGGTGTACAGAGAGTGGTTTTTGATCAGTTTTCTTAGTTTTCTCACGTCCTCGTCTTCGATAGGGTCAAAAGCAACCATTTCCATGTTGCATACCCTTGCATCGAATTGCTGCTTCGGGTCGTACACATAAGCAACACCACCACTCATACCTGCGGCGAAGTTTCGTCCTGTTTTTCCTAAAACAACTACTGTACCTCCCGTCATGTATTCGCATCCGTGATCTCCAATTCCTTCTACAACGGCAGTTGCTCCGGAATTTCTAACACAGAAGCGCTCTCCGGCAATTCCATTAATATAGGCCTCTCCGGTAATAGCTCCGTAAAGGGCAACGTTTCCGATAATGATATTTTCTTCAGGTTTGAAGGTGGCAGTAGGAGGGACTTTTACAATTAATTTTCCTCCTGAAAGTCCTTTTCCTAAGTAATCATTACAGTTTCCGTGAATTTTAAACGACAATCCGTTGGTGGCAAAAGCACCAAAACTTTGTCCGGCAGAACCTTCAAAATCAACTAAAATAGTATCATCAGGTAATCCTTGTGCGCCATAAATTTTTGAGATTTCATTACTCAAAATGGCACCTACGGAACGGTCTGTATTTTTAATTTTAAAGGTAACTCTGGTTTTTTCTTTTCTGTAAATAGACGGAATTGCTTCTTTAATGATATCAAAATCCAATACATTTTCAAGCTGGTGATCTTGTTGTGTTGTGTTGTGATTTGGTACCGTTTTGGCTTTTTCCGGTTTGTATAAAATCGATGATAAGTCTAAGCCATTGGCTTTGTAATGTTGGATCGCTTTGTTCACATTTAATTTTTGCGACTGACCTACCATTTCTTTTAAAGTTCTGAAACCTAATTGCGCCATGATTTCTCTTAGCTCTTCGGCAATAAAATACATGAAGTTGATCACGTGCTCCGGAGTCCCTTTGAAATTTTTTCTCAATTCAGGATCCTGAGTAGCAATACCAACCGGACAGGTATTCAAGTGACAAGCTCTCATCATAATACATCCGGAAGCTACAAGCGGAGCCGTTGCAAAACCAAATTCTTCTGCTCCTAATAAAGCGGCTATCGCTACGTCACGACCCGTTTTTAGCTGTCCGTCACATTCCAGAACCACACGGCTTCTTAAATCGTTCAAGATCAAAGTTTGTTGCGCTTCGGCTAATCCAAGTTCCCACGGAATACCTGTATGTTGTAAAGAAGTTAAGGGTGCAGCACCAGTTCCTCCGTCATAACCTGAAATTAAGATCACGTCGGCTTTTGCTTTGGCAACACCGGCTGCGATGGTTCCAACGCCAACTTCGGAAACTAATTTTACATTGACACGAGCTTCACGATTGGCATTTTTCAAATCGTAAATCAACTGAGACAAATCTTCAATAGAATAAATGTCGTGGTGCGGAGGAGGTGAAATCAAACCTACATAAGGGGTTGAATTTCTGGTTTCGGCAATCCAGGGCACTACTTTTTCTCCCGGAAGCTGTCCGCCTTCACCCGGTTTAGCCCCCTGAGCCATTTTAATCTGGATCTCTTTAGCGTTGGTCAAATAGTTGATTGAAACACCAAAACGTCCCGAAGCTACTTGTTTGATCGCACTGTTTCTCGAATCTCCGTTAATTTCTTTCTGGAAACGTTTTGGATCTTCTCCGCCTTCTCCGGAATTACTTTTTCCGCCAATTCTGTTCATGGCAATCGCTAAGTTCTCATGCGCTTCTCTACTGATGGATCCGTATGACATGGCTCCGGTTTTGAATTTCTTCACAATTTCAGTCCACGATTCTACTTCATCAATAGAAATCGGATCTAAATTATTGAATTCAAATAAACCTCTGATGGTCATTAAGTTTGAGCTTTGCTCATTGACCATATTCGAGTATTCTTTATAGCTTTCAGGACTGTTCAGACGAACAGCTTGTTGCAGTTTAGAAATAGTGGTGGGGTTAAACATGTGTTTCTCTCCACCGCGTCTCCATCTGTAAATACCTCCAATTTCAAGAGAAAGTAAGTTGGCAATTTTTGAATTTGGAAATGCTTTTTGGAAACGTTTCTTCACTTCTTTTTCGACTTCCATCAAACCAATTCCTTCGATTCGTGATGGGGTGTAAGGGAAGTATTTTGAAGTAAAGGTTTTGTTTAGACCTAAAATCTCGAAAATCTGTGCCGCTCTGTACGAATGTAAAGTAGAGATACCAATTTTGTTCATGATTTTAACGATTCCTTTTGCAATGGCTTTGTTGTAATTTACAATCGCGTAATCTGCTTTTACACCTTTGATGAAGCCCTGATTCACCTGATCGTGAATGATTTCGTTTACCATGTATGGATTGATCGCACTTGCTCCGTATCCGAACAGTAAAGCAAAATGATGCGGTTCACGAGGTTCTGCAGATTCAATTATGATTCCGAATTTTGAACGAACCTGTAAAATATTCAAAGAGTGATGAATGTACGAACAAGCCAATAACATTGGTATTGGAGCCAGTTCTTCGCTTACGCCTCGGTCTGATAAAATAATGACATTGCATCCTTCAGAAACGGCCTTAAAGGTGGCCTCAACACATTTTTCAAGTGCACGCTCCAGTCCGTTAACTCCTTTTTCTATTTTATATAAGGTAGAAATAGTAGCCGATTTGAAATCAACGTGGTCAATGTTTCTGATTTTATCCAAATCCTCGTTGGAAATAACCGGATTTTGGATTTTTAGTTTTTTACACTGCTTAGATTCAATTTCAAAAATATTGAAATCACCGCCAATGGCTAAACTGATATCGGTAATGATCTCCTCACGAATACCGTCTAAAGGCGGGTTAGTCACCTGTGCAAACAATTGCTTGAAGTAGTTGTACAACAACTGCGGCTGGTCTGATAAAACAGCCAAAGGCGTATCGTTACCCATAGAACTGATCGCTTCGGCTCCCTGACCTCCCATTGGGTTGATGATGGTTTTTAAATCTTCAATCGTGTAGCCAAACAACTTTTGTCGGGTCAGGAAATCCAGTTTTTCAACCGGAGTTGGGTTGTTGGTATACGGTATTTTAGATAAAGGCAATAAGTTAGCATCGATCCATTCTTTGTAAGGGCGTTTGGTAACGATGGATTTTTTTACCTCGTCGTCTTCGATAATACGGCCTTCGTTCATATCTACCAGGAACATTTTCCCAGGCTCTAAGCGACCGTGCTGAATCACATCTTCAGGATCGATATCCAAAACACCAATTTCTGATGACATGATGACAAAACCGCTTTTGGTTAAGGTATAACGTGATGGACGCAATCCGTTACGATCTAATAACGCACCAATGACGTTACCGTCTGTAAACGGAATAGAGGCAGGGCCATCCCAAGGCTCCATAATACAAGCGTTAAACTCGTAGAAGGCTTTTTTCTCCGGAGACATGGTCTGATGTTTTTCCCAGGCTTCAGGGACCACCATCATCATGGCTTCCGGTAGGGAACGTCCTGTCATTAATAGAAGTTCTACTACCATATCCATAGAAGCAGAATCTGATTTTCCTTCTAAGATAATTGGGAATAGTTTTTTGATATCATCGCCAAAAATTTTGCTTTGCATCAATTCTTCACGGGCGCGCATACGGCTAACGTTTCCGCGAAGCGTGTTGATTTCACCGTTGTGACACATGTATCTAAACGGCTGTGCTAAGTCCCAGGATGGGAATGTATTGGTAGAGAAACGTTGGTGCACTAATGCCAAACGAGTCACTAAATCGGGATCTTTTAAGTCAACATAATAACGGCTGATGTCTTCCGGCATCAAGAGACCTTTATATATTATGGTAGTTGTCGATAAACTAGAGAAATAAAACATGTGGCTTTCGGAGGTTTTAGATCCTCTAATGGCATGCTCGGCAATTTTTCTAGCTGCAAAAAGTTTTGCATTAAATTCATTTTCAGTTAAATCCTGACCGTTTTTGCTAACAAAAACCTGTTTAACTGTTGGTTCTTTTTCTGCGGCGATTTGCCCTAAATTTTCTACTTCAACCGGTACATCTCTCCAACCCAGAATCTTTAAATTTTGATCCTTAATAGTCGATTCGAAAGCGTTCATACAAAAAGAAACCTGGTTTTTGCTTTTTGGTAAAAAAAACATTCCTACTGCATACTCACGTGTTTCAGGGATTTCAAAATCACATACTTTTTTAAAAAAATCATGTGGGATGTCGAATAAAATTCCAGCTCCGTCTCCAGTTCTTCCATCAGAACTAACTGCACCACGATGTTCCAATTTTATTAAGATATCCAATGCTTTGTGAATAATATCATTTGATTTAATACCATTCAAATTACAAATAAATCCTGCACCACAATTGTCGTGTTCAAATTCAGGCAAATAAAGCCCTTGTTCTTTAACTTTCATTCTTGATATTTTTTTTACAAAAATAGAGATTTCGTTAAACATAATGTATTGAAATTGCGATTTGGCTTTCATTTTTGTTGTAATATTAGAAAAAGACTTCTTAATTGATAATAATGTTATTTTGACCATTGCGAATTATTAAAATGACAATACGGACTAAAATATAGTATGAAAAATCGCTGTAAGACTAATAAATACGGTGGTCTTTTTGTTAAATATCAAACGTTTTAGTGATTTCTAGTTAATATTAACAAATTATTTATTTAACCATTTCTTTGCTTTCAAAAAGAATAAACGTTTCGTGCATATCACTCTCGTTTTTTAATTGAAAAAGATTTTACTATTAAGTTGATTTTTGCTACTTTTGTCGCACTTTTATTCTGAAATAAATTCAGAACCAGACAAATTCTATATTATGAACATACACGAATATCAAGGAAAAGAAATTTTAGCAAGTTACGGAGTACGCATTCAACGCGGAATTGTGGCTAACAATGCGGTTGAAGCTGTGGCTGCTGCAAAACAATTAACTGCCGAAACGGGTACAGGATGGCATGTGATAAAAGCACAAATTCACGCAGGTGGACGTGGAAAAGGTGGTGGAGTGAAGTTGGCTAAAAACTTGCAACAAGTTGAAGAAATTGCTGAACAAATCATTGGAATGCAATTGATTACTCCTCAAACTTCTGCTGAGGGTAAAAAAGTAAACAAAGTTTTAGTTGCTGAAGATGTTTACTATCCTGGTGAAAGCGAAACTTCTGAGTTTTATGTTTCTGTTTTATTGAATAGAGGTACAGGACGTAACATGATTATGTATTCTACTGAAGGTGGAATGGATATCGAAGAAGTTGCTGAGCATACACCACACTTAATTTTTACAGAAGAAATTGATCCAACTGTTGGATTACAAGGTTTTCAGGCAAGAAGAATTGCTTTTAACTTAGGTCTTTCTGGAAATGCTTTTAAAGAAATGGTGAAATTCATCGATTCATTATACAACGCTTACGTTGGTTCTGATGCATCTATGTTCGAAATCAACCCGGTTTTGAAAACTTCAGATAACAAAATTATGGCTGTTGATGCTAAAGTAAATATCGATGATAATGCTTTATACAGACAAGCAAAATATGCTGAGATGAGAGATATCCGTGAGGAGAATCCAATCGAGGTTGAAGCTAAAGAAGTAGGATTGAACTATGTAGATCTTGACGGTACTGTAGGTTGTATGGTAAACGGAGCTGGTCTTGCAATGGCAACTATGGATTTAATTAAATACGCTGGATTTGAGCCTGCTAACTTCTTAGACGTTGGTGGAACTGCTGATGCAAAACGTGTTGAAACAGCTTTCCGTATCATCTTAAAAGATCCAAACGTAAAAGCTATTTTGATCAATATCTTCGGAGGAATCGTTCGTTGTGACCGTGTTGCTCAAGGTGTTGTTGATGCTTACAAAAACATGGGTGACGCTATCAATGTGCCAATTATCGTTCGTTTGCAAGGAACAAATGCTGAAATTGCAAAAGAATTAATTGACAACTCAGGTATGCCAATTTTATCAGCTGTTCAATTTCAGGAAGCTGCTGACCAAGTTAAAGCTGCTCTTTCTTAATTCAATAAGAAATCAATTGATATAGAAAATCCATTCCGAAAGGAGTGGATTTTTTTGTTTTTATAACCGCAAAGCACGCAAAGATTTACGCAAAGTTCGCAAAGTTTTTTTTGCCACGAATTCACGAATTATTTTTGATAATCTTTGAGAACAAAAATTCGTGAATTCGTGGCTATTTTAAACAAATTGCTTTGCGAACTTTGCGTTTCTATTGACAATGCTAAGTTAAATTCTTAGCGCCCTTTGCGGTTAAATGATTCCTGACTATTTTAAAACCGCTGCCAGTTCTACAATTTCAAAATCGGGATTGTGTTCAACAAATTCCCTGATCATAGCAGTATGTCCGGCTCCTAATAAAACCATGATTTTGTCGTCTTTACTTTCGGTTAGTTTTTGAATTAAAGCATACATATATAGGTTTCTTCTGTACCATTCCGAAACTAAGTAAGCCCCCACAAAATCGTCCGTTTTGCCTCCTTTAGTAGCCGTTTCAACATACCAGCCAATATTGTCTTCATTCGATTTTTTAGTATTGATATCTAACAGTAGTTCAGTCAGTGAATATTTGGCAATTTTTTCATTTTGACTCTTTTCATAATATTTCATCGTTTCTTCATTCTTTTTGATTAGATCAAACTGACCGGCGGCTGTCATCCCTTTTACAAGACTGTCATATGGAAAGTCGGTGTTGTTGTAATCAATGGCATATAGCTTTTTATGGCCTAGTTTTTTAGCTGATCTTAAAGCGACTTGTACAATTTCATCTGATTGTTTATGAAGTAAACTGTCCGTATTTCTATTGTAGAATTTGTCCAGTTTGTCTTGTTTTTGGTAGTTCCATTCGACAAAGATTTTATCCGGACCAAACTTTTTAATTTTATTGGTGATGTTCTCCAGTTCCTTTTGACTTCTGTCTGACATCACATTAAAGCTGTTGATTTTAGCAACGTCAAGTCCCGGGTTTTCAAAATGGAAGGTTCCAAGTAAGAGTACTTGTTTTTTCTTTGACTGTCCGGAAACGGTATTAAATGCGATAACAGCAAGTAATAGTAAGGTGATTTTTTTCATGATGATTGGTTTTTAAATTCAGGACAAATGTAGCATAGGGTTTCAGGTGAAATTTTAGTTTTTGATAAACGTCAAATTTCAGATTACAAACCTTGAGAATCTGCGGTTGAAAAATTTGGTGTATCGTTTTTAATGGTTCGTCACCCAAAAGAGAGGTTTTGTATAAATATAGTATCCATATGAAGTCATAGTTGTATTTTTGAAAGGACAACAACATTATTATGAAGCTAAAAATACCATTGTCTTATCATATCTTTCTTTTTTTGGGATTGTATATCACCTTTAATCTTTGGGAAATTGGGATAAACAATCGGGATCTGGATCTTGTATTCAACAGGATTTCCTTTATGTTTAACATTAGTTTTATAGTGGTAATCTTTATTGTCTACTTTCTGAATTTTCATACTTTCTGTAAATGGTTTTTAAACAAAAAGAAAATTCTCTTGTTTGTGATTAGTATTCCTATCACCTTGTTGATTTTTGCAGCAATACGTTATTTTGTTCAGGAAGTGATACTGTATGAGCTTACCGGAATTCATAATTATGCAAAAGAAACCAGAGAGATCAGCTATTATATTAAGGATAATTTTTTCTTTGGCCTGCCTGCTGTTATTTTGAGCAGTCTGGCTTATCTGTTCTTTCATTTTCAGGAAACGCAAAAACAAAATCAGGAATTAGTATTAGAAAATAAAAAGGCAGAACTCCAAATGTTGAAATCGCAGGTGAGTCCGCATTTTTTGTTTAACACCTTAAATTCCTTTTACAGTCAATTGGTTTTGAAAGAGGATGAAATGGCTTCGGATATTTTGGTACTTTCGGATTTGCTGCGTTATGTCATTACAGAAACGGAGAAAGATGAGGTATTGCTTTCCAAAGAAATTCAGTTTGTAGAAAACTACATTCATTTGCAGAAAAAAAGATTTGAAGATCAGCTTTACCTGGATTTTGTAATTGATGGTGATTATGCATCAGAAAAGATTCTTCCGTCGGTGCTGGTGCATTTTATTGAGAACGTTTTCAAACATGGAAAATTGAATAAAGAAGAGGAGAAAGCGGTTATTGCTATCGTAATAAAAGAAAATTTTTTAGAGCTTTCAACGTTTAACTATAATGGTGCAGGGGAGAATTATTCTTCAACCGGAATTGGTTTTGATAATCTTAGCAAACGTTTAGAGCATGCTTATAAAGGCGAGTTTACACTCGAGAAAATAGCAGAAAAGAATACCTTTAAAACCTATTTAAAAATACCATTAAAAAAGTAATATGAAATTGAAGTGTATCATTGTTGATGATGAGCCGCCGGCAACGCGTATTCTGGAAAATTATATCGGGAAAGTATCTTTTTTGGAAAAAACAGCTGTTTTCAATGATGCGTTGAAAGCATTGGAATTTCTAAATACGCATAGTGTTGATGTTATTTTTCTGGATATTCAGATGCCGCAGCTAACGGGTTTGCAGCTTTCGAGAATCATTTCTAGAGAGATAAAAGTAATTTTTACAACGGCTTATCCTGATTTTGCTTTGGAGGGATTCGAATTGAATGCTGTAGATTATTTACTAAAACCAATCGCTTTTGAAAGGTTTTATCAGGCGGTTTCCAAACTAAATGGGGATTCAAAAACAGAAGTTGTATCGAATAACCATTCGGCTGAATTTATTTTTATTAAAACTGACGGAAAAAATAAATTTATAAAGTTGTTTTTAGAGGAGATTTTATATGTAGAAAGTCTTCAGAATTATGTTTGTATTCATACGTCGAATCAGCAAATTATCACACATTCATCCCTAAAAAATGTTGTTGAATCACTGCCCGAAAATGGTTTTGTTCAAATTCATAAATCGTATGTGGTAGCTTTAAAACATATTGAGTCAACAGATAATTTTTCGGTTTTTACAAATGGGAAAGAACTCCCGATTGGGGCAACTTTTAAAGATGCTTTTTTTGAGAAAATAGAGGAGAATAAAATTTAACCGCAAAGGGCGCAAAGTTTTTTTTAGATTGCGTTTCGTAACCGCAAGGAGCGTAAAGTTTTTTTCTTAGATTGCGTTTAGTAACCGCTAAGTTCGCAAAGTTTTTTCTTAGATTGCGTTTCGTAACCGCAAGGACCGCAAAGTTTTTTTCTTAGATTGTGTTTAGTAACCGCAAAGGGCGCAAAGCTTTTTTAGATTGCGCTTAGTAACCGCTAAGTTCGCAAATTTTTTTTCTTAGAAAGTGCTTAGTAACCGCAAAGGGCGCAAAGTTTTTTCTTAGATTGCGTTTCGTAACCGCAAGGAGCGCAAAGTTTTTTTCTTAGATTGTGCTTAATAAACGCAAAGTTCGCAAAGCTTTATCCATTATAGCTTTGCGAACTTTGCGTTTGTATAGATTCTTATAGTTAAAAAACCTTGCGCTCTTTGCGGTTAAACAAACAGTACTATTTTTTATTCTTACCGTTTTTATATACAACTTTTTCTACCACTACTGGTTTTCCGTTGCCTTTTGGGAACTCTTTCTTCTTAGGTCTTTTATCAGCTGAACTTGATTTTGAAGGGCTTTGATCGCCTCTTGCTCTTTCAGAATCTTTAGGAGCAGCTTTAAATTCAGGTCTGTCCTTTGTGCTGTCTTTCTTTGGAATCTGAGCTTTATGCTTGGCTAAAACATCATTTGGGTTTTTAGGATTTTCTTTCGTTCCTCTTAAATGAATTACCAGTCCGTTTAAGAAATTACGCAAAACCTGATCACCACACTCCATGTAATTCTCATGATCTTCGGCTCTAAAAAAAGCGCCCAACTCTGATTTTGAAATTCTAAAATCTACTAATTCTAAAATTTCTACTATTTGGTCGTCACGGAGCATCAAAGCCACGCGAAGTTTTTTTAGGATATCGTTGTTTGTCATTTTTTGTTTTTTAGTTTCAAGTTTGTTTTTAGTTTCAAGTTCCCACAATCTTCGTCGGAATCACAAACTATACACTTAATTTTTTACAAAGGTACATTTTAAAAGTAATTATTATGATACAGGGTGTTTTAATTTTTTTTACAACGAATTGTAAGAATTAAAATTAGAGCGCAATATAACTAGTGAAAATTAGTGTATTTGTGGCAGGTTCTTTGGCTTTTATTTAAAATTACAATCGTTTGAGATATTTATTAATTGATCTAAATCGGACTTTAATGGATTGGCTGTAATTACAATTCGATTTAGAGTTACTGTCTTTTTTTGTATTTGAAACTGGCAATAATAATTTTGTTGGATTCTGGTATTTCGATTAGGTTTTCATCTTCTAAATAAAGCAAAATGCATTTATAAGAAATATCTTTAAATTTTAATATGAAAACGAATTTTAGTAAAATAAAGTGTTAAATTACAGGTCTAACAAACCAAATTATTAACCATTATTAACTAAAATTTATGAAACAAAAGAATTTCACCTTTTCCTTCGTTTTGTTCTTACTTGCTTCAGGCATTCTGTTTGCACAAAAAATAACGGTAAAAGGAAACGTAACAGATGAGATGGGAGTTTCAATGCCAGGTGTAAATATCCTGGAGAAAGGAACCTCCAATACTGCTACTTCTGGTTTAGACGGGGATTTTGCCATTAGCGTAAATAAAGGATCAGTTTTATTATTTTCGTTCGTTGGGTACAAAATGAATGAAGCTACTGTAACCAAAAGTATTTTGAATGTAAAAATGAATCCGGATTCTAAAGAGTTGGATGCCGTGACGGTAACCGCTTTTGGTATCAAAAATAAAACAAAATCTTTGGGTTATGCCAGTCAGACGTTGAAGGCCTCGGATATTGAAAGACCAGGTCAATTAAATGCTCTTGAGAGTTTGCAGGGAGGCGTAGCGGGAGTAACCATAAGTAAAACTTCCGGGGGAGTTGGTGCTGGTGTAGATATTGTTATTCGCGGTGTTTCGTCTTTAGATCCGTCTAACAATAATCAGCCTTTGATTATTATTGATGGTAACCCCGTAAATAACTCGACAGCTATAGGAAATGTAGCTCCCTCAAAAGGTTCTAATTCTGTAAGTAGCGGAGAACAGTTTTCATTTTCTAACAGAGCGATAGATATCAATCCGGAAGATATAGAAAGCTACACTGTTCTTAAAGGAGCAGGTGCTACAGCATTGTATGGTATTTTGGCCGGTAATGGTGTGATTATTATCACTACCAAAAGAGGAAAAGAAGGAAAACCAAAAATTAATATCAATTCCAGCATTTCTTTTAGTGAGGTAAATCATTATCCCGAGCTGCAATCCAAATACAGAGAAGGTCTAAACGGAGCTTCTTATGTAAAAAGTACCGTATCGGATAGCCCTAGTGGTTTTGAATGGGTAAATCCTGCAAGCCCGGGAGGGTTCTGGAGTTTTGGACCGGAATATTCCAGTTCAGATGGTGCAGGAATTAAATACAGAAATTTTTATAAAGATTTCTTTAAAACGGGTGTGACTCAAAACCTAGGCGTGAGTGTAAGCGGAGGAACAGAGAAAATCAATTATTTCGTATCTGCTTCTACCAGTAAAGATGAAGGCATTGTACCAAACACTTCTTACCAAAGAAAAACTTTCAAAGCAAATGGAGGGTATCAGATTTCTGAAAAATTTAAAATAGGTTCTTCTTTTGCTTATACAAAATCCGGAGGTATAAGATCTAATAATGGAGACAAATCGGTGATGAGTTCCTTGGCCTATTGGTCACCCTCTATTGATGTAAATGATTATCTTACCGCAGCTGGCAAAGAAAAAGATTATACAAATGGTATTATCGATCAGCCAAGATATTTTACTGCTGTAAGTAATTTAAAAGATGATGTAAATCGTATTATTGCTTCGGCCGATTTTAATTATCAGGCAACTTCATGGTTAAACTTTGTGTATAGAGCTAGTGTCGATAATTATTCAGAAACTAGAAACCGATATGTTCCTGCTAATCTCGATGTGGGAACAGCAGTAAATGGTTTTATTCTGGATGAAAATATTGGCTTTACGGGACTCAATTCTAGTTTTGTGATCACGGCCAATAAAAAATTTGGAAATTTTAATACCACCCTTACCTTAGGAAATCAAATTTTGGATACCAAAAACACCTATTCAAATGTGAGAGGGGAAGGAATTTTTATTACCGATTTTAATAATATTTCTAATGCGACCAATTTATTTGCTTATAATTCAGGTGAAGAACGCGTAAGAAACGTGGGGAACTTTTTTGAAGCAAAAGCCGATTATAAAGAAATTATTTATCTGGGGGTTACTGGGCGATACGATCAGGTATCTACTTTGCCGGTAAAGAATAATAAATTTGATTATTATTCTACTAATTTGTCTTTTCTTTTTGGAGACCTGATCGACGCAAACAAATCTATTTTGTCTTATGGGAAATTAAGGACCTCCTGGGCACAAAGCGGAAAAACACCCCCGTTTGCGATTTTTAGAAAAAATATAAAAGATTTAAATTTTCCATTCAACGGAGTTGGAGGAGTTTCTGCCACATCTGTTGACGCCAATCCAAATTTGAAAGCCGAAATCATATCTACTTGGGAAATAGGTACAGATTTACGTTTTTTTAGGGATAGGATCCGATTGGAATACACGTATTTTAACAGGGTTAGTGACGATCAGATTATTCAAAGAATTGTGCCACAATCCTCTTCAATTACGGCATTCTGGGACAACGGCGGATCTTTAAGAACAACCGGAAACGAATTGACTTTAGGTGCAGACTGGTTTAAAAATCCAAAGTTCAGCTGGACCTCTACGCTAAATTTTACACAATACAAAACTAAAGTTACAGCATTGCCTTTTGAAAATATTATTTTCGGATACGACTCTCAGGCTACCAATATAACTTCACAAGTACGTTTGGGCGATGCAGCGGGAACACTTTATGGCCAGTCCTGGCAACGAGTAGACGGTAAAGTAGTGATTGGTGCAAACGGATTGCCTGTTTTTAATAAAACAAGTACGGGAGCCATAGCAATAGGTAAGATCGGTGAGGCTTTTCCGGACTGGGTAGCTACTCTCAACAATACCTTTAAAATTAAAAATTTTGATATCGGTTTTTTGCTGGAATATAAAAAAGGCGGAGATGCGTATGATACAGCCAGAAGAAACGGAATTAGAAATGGTGTTCTAGGAGTTACGGCTGACAGAAACGAAACTGCGGTTTTAGACGGTGTAAAATCGGATGGAGCAGGAGGATATGTACCTAACGACATCCCTATAAATAAATCGTTACGAAACAATTTTTATAACAATACGATTTACAATACAGCTGCAGATGCTCTTATACAGGATGCCTCCTGGTTTAAGCTCAGAAATGTATCGGTTACTTATAATATGACCAAAGAAGCATTAAAAACTATTGGTGTTTCTAATTTGTCTTTTACGGTATCGGGCAGTAATTTCCTGATTTGGACACCATTTGATGGTTTTGATCCGGAAGGTTCCAGCTACAGCGCCGGTACCAATGTTTACGGATTTACAGGTTTGACCACTCCGCTTACGCAATCATATTCATTTAGTATTAATCTAGGATTTTAATTTATAAAAGATGAAAAATATACTCAAAACATTCTTGACCATAAGCATTGTCCTAACAACTTATAGCTGTAGCGATGATTATTTTGATGTAAATACACCAGGAAATGTAATACCTGACGCGAATAAGAATCTAAAAGATTTATTGGGGCCTGCAATTTATTACACATTTGATGCTCAGTATGCTGCTGCGACCAGAGTTTCTTTGCTAACGCAATATACTTCCTCTGCACTTAATTCGTCAGTAGGAGTAGACAATCATTACGAAGAATCCTTAGATAGTTATTGGTCTTCTGCCTATGTAAAAGCTTTAGGGAACCTGAAAGAAGTAGCCGATAAAGCCGATGAAACAAAATCATCACATTACAAGGGTATTGTTCAGATTTTGCAAGCGGTAAATTTTGGATTGCTAACGGATCTGTACGGAGATATACCTTTTTCGCAGGCGTCACTGGCATTACAGAATTTTAAGCCGGAATATGATCGTCAGGAAGAGGTCTACAAAGGTATAAACAACCTATTAGATCAGGCAATTGCCAATTTGTCGGCTCCTAACACATCCTCTTTTACTCCTGGAAAAGAAGACCTTGTTTATGGCGGAAATGTAGAAAAATGGATAAAAGTCGCCTATACCTTTAAAGCGAGATATGCATTGCACTTATCAAAAATCAATGCAACAACTGCTGCCAATACGGTAGTTTCTTATTTGGCAAAAGGAATAACCTCCAATGCAGATGATTTTCAATTGATTTACAATAAAGTTCAGACCAATCCGTGGTATAATAATCAATTAGGACTTAATACCGGAAATGCATCTTATCTGATAACCAAACAATTTATTGGTTTTATGAACGGAAGCACGTTTGCTTTTAAAACGGTAACAATGGATCCCAGAATGCCATTACTGATTGATCTTAGAAGTTATCCTGTAACAGATGGGGTTGTGAATCCTAAAGATCCAAATCCTAATGTTCCGGGGAATTATATTGGTGGAGAACCTGGGCAGGGATCAAAAGGAACACCGGCACCTAATGCTAAAATAGGGTTGTATTCTTATTATTCAAAAATAGATTCGCCCCTTGTTATTTTGTCCTTTTCTGAAGTTAAACTAATGCAGGCTGAAGCACAATTTATTTTAAATGGAGGTAATGCGACAAGTACCGGAACAAATGCAATAGGGTATAACGCCTATAGGGATGCTATTGGTGCAAATATGGATAAATTGGGGGTTTCCGCTCCGGATAAAAATGCTTATTTGGGAGATGCTTCTATAAACAAAGGTGCCGCCAGTTTGCAGTTGAAAGATATTATGAGACAAAAAAATATAGTACTCTATTTGAACTGCGAAGCATTTAATGATTACAGAAGGTATGATTTTTCTACAAACGTTTTTCCGGGATTAGCCCTGCCCAAAGCCGCTGATCCTGCTAATGGAGGAAAATGGATAAGAAGATTTATTTATTCAACCAACGAAAGAAACGCGAATAAAGCAAATTATGAATTAAATTTTAAATCAATGGTCACACCGGTTTGGTGGGATAAATAAAAACTAAAGCGGCTCTGATTTTTTAATCAGAGCCGCTTTTTCATAAGCTGTTGCTTTGATTCAAAATGTCAATTACTTGGTCTAAATCATTTTTAGCGTGATTGTTTTATCAAATTGGATTACAATTTATTGAGCTGGGCGAAGTTTTTTCGCCACGAATTTCACGAATTTTCGCCAATTGGATCGCGTTTAAATTTAATTAGTGGAATTCGTGGCAAACTTTTTTGTTTTTACTTAAAGTTATAATCGTTTAAGATTTCTATTAATTTATCCAGATCTTCGGGAAGATGATTGGCAGTAATCACAATTCGATTTAAAGGAGCTGTGTCTTTTTGGTATTTGAAATTGGCAATAATAATTTTGTTTGCTTCCAGTATTTCGATTAGATTTTCATCTTCTAAATAAAGTAACGGGTATGTTTTATCAAATTGAATCGTGTCATTTTTGATTAGTTTCTGATCGATGTGATGAAGGTTATCCAGCAGTTTCTGATGTTGTATACTGTAAATTTCGGTTGCATCCGCCAATGTCTGAACAAAAGCGGGATTCATTCCCGCAGCTGATATAAAAGTATCTGTATTTTTGATCTGGTCGATGAAAGAAATATCACTGGCAATAACGCCGCCAGTTAAGCCGAATGCTTTTCCTAGAGACGAAACCATAATTTTGCGCTTAATCGGAAGGTCGATGTGTGAATAGATTCCACCTCCATTTTTTCCTAAAATTCCAAGCGAATGCGATTCATCGATAAGTAAAGTGACTTCTTTATGACTGGGGATTTCCTTTAAAACAGATAAATCAACAGCTTTGGTTTGATAGGAAGGAACTCCGTCAGTAAGAATAGTGATTTTCTCTGCTTTAGAATCTGTTAGACGTGGGTGTATTTGATGGTTCAAAAATATTGGTAAACTGTTGGGGGTTTTAATTGCGGTATGCAGATCTGAAAAATGAAAGTAACAATCGGTGGTTTTAGTCAATTGTTCCGTAACTAATTTTCCGGCCAGCATTCCTGATGACACCGTAACGGCACTTTCGGCCTGTATGTGATGGGCGAGAAAAGTCTCACCATTTTCATAAGCCGTTAATTTTATATTGGCATTGCGGGAGCTTCCGTAAGTAGTTCCCCATTTTCGTATATTTTGAATGGCCAATTCCTGAAAAGCCTTATTGGTGGGTAATCCCAAATAAGCAGTTCCTCCAAAATACAAGTATTGCTCCTGATTGATTTCAATAGTTCTGTCCGGAAATTGGTCTACGTTCATAAAAATTAGATTAAGGTTACTCCGGTGCCGTTAAGTTCAGAATAATGAATTACGCCATTTTTTATGGTTACTCCGGTCGCAATATCCTGAGCCAGAAGTAAGGCTCCGTCCATATCCACATAATCCAGCTGTGGCAATAAATGTGCAATAGCCGAGATTCCCACAGTCGATTCAGTCATGCAGCCCACCATCGTTTTGAGCCCTAATTTTTTGGCTTCTTCAATCATGCGTTTCCCGGGAGTCAGACCTCCGCATTTTACAAGCTTTACATTTACGCCATGAAAATGATTGAAACATTTGGCGACATCTTCTTCAATAATGCAGCTTTCGTCGGCTATTACAGGTAAGACCGAATGTTTGAAAACTTCCTTATGGGCTTCCCAGTCATCGGCTTTCATGGGCTGTTCGAGGAATTCTACCCCTAGTTTTTTGAGCTCAATGGCGTTGTTTATGGTTTCCTCAACATCCCAGCCGCAATTGGCATCGATTCTGAAAATGGCATCAGTGTGTTTTCGAAGTTCTTTAACAATAGCAATATCTTCTTTGGTACCTAATTTAATTTTATAAATAGGCCAGGGTAGTTCCTGCATTTTCGAAACCATTTTTTCGATAGAGGCAATACCAATGGTGTAATCTGTAAGCGGAGTTTTTTCTGTAGAGTAATTCCATAATTCATATAGTTTCTTGCCTTTTTTGCGTGCGTACAAGTCGTTATAAGCCATGTCTAACGCGCATAAAGCAAACATGTCCTCTTTTAAGTACGGATAGATTTTAGACCAGAAAATTTCGGGAGTTTCAGTGGTTGTACTCTCAATAATTCTTCTGATTTTTTCTAAATCCTGAATCATCACCGGAACAGTTGTTTTGTAATACGGATTTGAAGTGGCTTCTCCAAAACCTGAAAAGCCATCACTTTTAAGTTCTACTATTAGTGAAGGCTGAAAATCAATTGATTCTCTGGAAATGGTAAAAGTATGTTTGAGTTTTAAATTGTATTCTCTTAAAATTAATTCCATAAGTTTGTTTTTTATTTAATAGCCCAGCCAGATTATTGCTTTTGCGAAACCATCACGCCAAAGTTTTTCATTATGTTCGCCGCCTTGTACGATTTTGGATTTGGTGAGATGAAGACAGTAACAGCGTTTAGTATCCAACAGACGTTCCATTTTTGTCATATCTCTTACCATATTGTCACTTTCTTTGTCTCCGTATAAAAAGTAAATTTTAGTTTTGACTTTAGGAGTTTGTTCCGTCAAAGTATAAATGTTATTTGAAAACCAGAAGGATGGCGAGAATATACCTGCTTTTCCGAAGATTTCGGGATATTTTAACACGGCATAGTACGAAACCAATCCGCCAAGTGAACTTCCCATAATAAGGGTGTTTTTTGCCTTGGTTTTGGTTCTGGTTCTGTAATTTTGGTCGATATAAGGTTTTAGCGTTTTTACAATAAAATCAAGATAATTATCGGCATCACCACCGCCGTATTTTTCATTTTTATACGGAGTTAATTCGTTTAAACGTTCGTCATTTCCATGTTCAATGCCTACTACGATTACAGGGGCTTTCAGACTGTCCAGTTTTTCATCTATATTCCATTCGCCTGCATGCGAGGTTGTGCCATCAAACAAATTTTGGGCATCGTGCATATAAATCACGCTGTATCTCTTTTTGGCCGAAGCGGCATATCCGTCAGGAAGATAAATCCATACTTTTTTAGTTGTTTTTAGCTGAGTAGCTTCGATTGTAAAGGTAGATACGTTTTTGGAAGCAGTACTTTTTTGTGCGCTTGCGACAGCGGTTACCCATAAGAAAATAAAAAAGAAAAATCCCCTAATCATGAGTACTGTTGCGTTTTAGAGTTAAAAACAATATTTTAGCTAAAAATAATAAATTGATGAATACCGAAGCCGAAAAGATAAGTTTACTTTTAGAAATGATTGCTTTCTCTACCGTTGACGGACAGTTGCATAAAAGAGAGTATGAGTTTTTGTGGTTGGTGGCTCAGGAACTAAATATTGGTCCCGATGTTTTTCGTGATTTATTTCATCAGGAAAGTGCCGGTTCAGTTATAAAATCGGAGTTTCAGCGCATTCAGCAATTTTATCGATTGGCGCTGATTATGTATTGCGATGGTATCTTGCATGAAAAAGAAGCCAAAGCCATACAGCAAATTGCGATCGAAATGGGTTTGAATCCCATTGCAACCCGACGTGTTCTCGATTTAATGAAAAAAGCACCAAATGCTATAATTGACCCTAAACTGTTATTGAAAGTATTTCAGGAACAGCATAATTAACTTTTAAGCTTCAGATCAGGGAATTACTTTTTTTTAATGGACATTTTTAAACCAATACCAGTTTGAAAATCAGGTGCATTGTCCAGATTTAGATCTTCTCTGAAATACACAAAATAAGAAAAACGTTTGGTGGAATAGGTGCAGATAAAATTCCATCCCTCTAAGTCTTCGTATAAATGTGAAATCGTTTTTTGCCAATGCGTCTTTATTCTTTGTCCGGTCAGAACCGTATGATCTTTTTCGTTTTTTCTATTATAGGAGGACTGAAAATTATAATTGATACCATACGAAAGGTGGTTGTTGTTTTTAAGTTTTAACTTATAATCAATAAGACCTTCAAGACTATAGAAGAAATTCCTACTACTAATATTTACCCGATCTCCATATTCTAAAAAATGCTGGCGTAAAACTCCTGCACTGGCACCAAAAGTCAGAATGTTTTTGTTTTTAATGATCTTCTTTTTTAGAATAGAAGAAGAAATTCCAAAATCGGCCACAGGATTGTATTGAGAAGTATTGATACCGAGTTGTGCTCCAAAATTCAAATAGATATGATGTTTTTCATTCATTTCTAATTTTGGATAATAGTTGTAATTGATGTCAATTCCGGGAATGGTAAAATTACCGTTATGCATGGTGAGAACCCTGTCATTTTCGTCTTTATAAGATATTCCGGCTTTATTTAAACCATAGTAATGTCTTGAGAAAGGATCTTCTCCGCCGGCAATGTTACTGTGAAACCATTCGATTGTTTCATCAGAAGTAAAAATAGAGTACGGATATTTTCCTCCATCCAGCGAATTTATTCGTAAACCGAAATTAAGTTCGTGATGAAACGTGATAGGCAATGTAAAAGTAAATCGATACGATCGAATCACACCATCGGCGGTGAACTCTTTAGTATTGTGCGGAACTTTATTTAGGTCAAAAGCATACTCCCGAACATGCCAGGGCATGTTTTCTGCCGCCTTTTGATCGTTGGGATCTGTTAATTCATATGACTTTACATAAGGAAGAGCGACATTACCGCTAGAGAATTCAAATGAAAAAGAGTATTTATCAGGGGAGCGAACATTGAAATTATGATTTAATCTGGAAATATAAATTCCTAACGGGTGATTGGAAAGAATATTGGGTTTGATGATATCCGAAGAATTTTCTATTTCTTTATTCCAAAAATCGTTATTTCCTGATTGTGCCAGGGCAGAAACATGGAAAATAAAAAGAGCAAGAAGGAATAAAAGATATTTCATTTCAGCGTTTTAAAATTTTGTTAAAACTAATGAATTTGAAATTCGTTATAAAATATTTCTCCCATAATTTTAAGGATAAAATTCTTTTATGTTCTGGATGTCAATTGTTTTAGAATCGTGTACTTAAGGTAGCTGTTCCTGCAGTTTTTTAATGTCGTCACGCAGTTTTGCAGCCTGTAAAAAGTCCAGTTCCTTTGCCGCTTTCTCCATTGATTTTCGTTTTTCACGAATCATTTTTTCCAGCTCTGGTTTCGATAAATATGCCGTCTCCGGTTCTGCCGCAGCTGACGGTAAAGTATGTCCTAATTCATATTCTACCAGAGGATTTTTAGTAAAGGCACTATCGATTTTTTTATTTAAGGCCTGAGGAGTGATATTGTTTTGAGTGTTGTAATTGATTTGTTTGGTTCTGCGATAACTGGTCTCATCGATTGTTTTTTGCATACTGGCGGTGATCTTATCAGCATACATAATAGCTTTCCCGTTAAGGTTCCTTGCGGCACGACCAATAGTTTGGGTCAATGATCTGTGGTTTCTTAAAAAACCTTCTTTATCGGCATCTAAAATGGCAACAAGTGAAACTTCAGGTAAATCCAAACCTTCGCGAAGTAGGTTTACCCCGATCAAAACATCAAAAATCCCTTTACGTAAGTCCTGCATAATTTCGATACGCTCCAGTGTATCCACGTCGGAATGAATATAACGACAGCGAATGTTGACTTTGGTCAGATATTTGGCTAGCTCCTCGGCCATTCTTTTGGTCAGAGTAGTGACCAGAACTCTTTCGTCTAATTCGCAGCGAACCTGAATTTCTTCGATCAAATCATCAATCTGATTCAAACTTGGGCGTATCTCAATAATGGGGTCTAATAATCCTGTCGGACGAATAATCTGCTCCACATAAACCCCGTCTGTTTTCTGAAGTTCATAATCAGCAGGTGTTGCAGACACGTAAATAACCTGATTTTGCATGGCTTCAAACTCCTCAAATTTCAGAGGTCGGTTGTCCATTGCAGCAGGCAGACGGAAACCATATTCTACCAGATTTTCTTTTCTACTGCGATCGCCTCCGTACATGGCGTGAACCTGCGAAACCGTCACGTGACTTTCGTCTACCACCATCAAATAATCTTTTGGAAAATAATCCAACAAACAGAAAGGACGGGTTCCGGCATCTCTGCCGTCAAGATATCTCGAATAATTCTCAATTCCGGAACAATATCCTAATTCGCGAATCATTTCTAAATCAAAATTTGTACGTTCTTCCAGACGTTTTGCTTCCAGATGTTTACCAATTTCTTTAAAATAATCGACTTGTTTGACTAAATCCTGCTGGATTTCCCAAATAGCACCTTGTAAAACATCAGGCGAAGTCACAAACATATTGGCAGGATAAATAGTTAGTCTCGTGAATTTTTCAATGACTTGTGAGGTCTTGGCATCAAAGGATTCTATTTCTTCTATTTCATCACCAAAAAAGTGAATTCTATAGGCGTCATCGGCATAACTTGGGTATACTTCAACGGTGTCTCCTTTGATTCTGAAGTTTCCCGGAGTAAAATCCGCTTCCGTTCGGGAATATAAACTCTGCACCAGACTGTGTAATAATTTAGTTCGGGAAATGACCTGATCTCTTGCTATTTCGATGACATTTTTCTGAAATTCAACAGGATTTCCAATACCATACAAGCAGGAAACCGAAGCGACAACCAATACATCACGACGCCCAGAAAGCAGGGAAGAAGTGGTACTCAGACGCATTTTTTCCAGTTCCTCATTAATGGATAGATCCTTTTCGATAAATACTCCGGTAACCGGCATAAAAGCTTCCGGTTGGTAATAGTCGTAGTAAGAAACGAAGTATTCCACGGCATTATTCGGGAAGAATTGCTTAAACTCAGAATACAACTGTGCAGCCAGTGTTTTGTTGTGTGCCAAAACCAAAGTAGGCCGCTGAACTTCCTGAATAACATTGGCCACCGTAAAAGTTTTTCCGGAACCGGTAACTCCTAATAAAGTTTGGTATTTTTCACCGTCTATAATGCCTTGTGAAAGTTTTTCAATTGCTTGCGGCTGATCACCTTTTGGACTGTATTCAGAGGATACCTGGAAATTCATTTTTGGATGATGAAAGATTAGTGTCGTAAAGATACGAGTTTGATTTCTTTTTTTCGGAAAGTGTAATTCAAAAAAAACCGTCAACAAATTTCATGTTGACGGTCTTTTTATAGTTGGGAATGATTTAGAAGCTAAGACTTAATCTTGCAAAAACAAAACGTCCGTTTTGACCAAATTGAGATATATTTCTGGAATATACAAATTGATTTTGGTTGGATAAATCAATAGCAGTTGGAGTAGCGGCGTAGGTTATATTTCCATTTGCATCAACGCCATTGGCTCTTCTTGCTGTTTGTGGTCCCAGGTTTTTGTCTGGATAAATGTCAAAAACATTGTTAGCACCGATTATGATTTTGGCTACAGGGCTAATTTTAAAACCTACAGACATATCGGTAATCACTCTTCCTCCCCAAACAGGATGTTCGTTTTCTACTGCTTTTCCATTTACAATAGTGGCACCTACAAAACCATCACCGTTTACGTCCGCAACGTTTGGATCTGTTACGTCTCCAAAGTACACGTTTCTTAAGAAGAGATCGATTTTTTTGTAAGTAAGACCGTTTGTCAAATTTACTTTTACGCGGGGTACTGCTTCTTCTAAATAAATTCTGGAAGATTCTGAAAAGTAAGTATTTACTTGCCCTGCCGCTTCTAGTATAGGAGAAGCATGAATGTTTCCTATTTTACGTGTTTTAGAAAAGGTACCGGACAAGTCATTTTTTAAAGTCAGATTTTCATTCAGGTTCATTTTGTTGGTAAGTACCACATCAATTCCTTTAGATTCGGTGTCAATGGCATTGGCGAAGAAAGTTGCTGCATTTGCCCCTGCCTGATCATATAAAGACTGAGTCAGTGGAGTTGGCGTAAACTGATCGGTAAGTACGACTCTGTCGTCTATTTTGATGTAATAAGCATCCGCAGTTATGGTAAGGTTGGCGGATGGAATTTTAGCTGTAAATCCGGCGCTTACACTGGTTGACTCTTCTTGTTTTAATTTCGGAATTCCAAGTAATTTTGCTATTTCAGAATCATTACTGAAAGTTCCTACTTCAAAAGGAACTCCTCCGGTAAACTGTGTTGCAGTGGATTCATAATAAATTTGATGTAAGGATGGAGCTCTGAATCCTGTTGAGAAAGCACCACGCAAATTGATGTTGTCTGTAAGTTTATAGCGGGTTGCAATTTTAAAATTGGTAGTGCTTCCAAAATCAGAATAATTTTCAAAGCGAACTGCTCCGTTTAGCAGCCATTTTTCGGTTACATCTAATTCTAAATCGGTATAAAGAGCGACGCTGTTTCTTTTCTCTGTTTTTGCATTTTCTGCTCTGTACCCGGGAAAAACCTGTGCTCCACCTGGTCTGGCGGCGCCATAAAAATCAGTCACTCTTATGTTGGCAGGTGTTGTACCGGTAACGACATTTCCATTGATGTCGTATTGACTGTAGGAATCAGGAACTCCGGCATTGATGCCGTACTGTTCGTAGCGATATTCGGCACCAAATGCGACGTTCAGTGTATTGATTTTTTTGCTCATATCAAAATTCGTTGTGTTTTGAGCAAAACGTAAACCTCCTGCATCAAATTCAGTAGGAGAGCCTTCTCTTAAAGTAGCATTTACAGTGTTTTCGATATTATAATCAAAAGAATTTCGGCCATATGTATTGCTCAGATCAAAATGCCAGTCTTTAAAAATAGTACCTCTAAGTCCTGTTGCAGCAGAAAGGTCATTAATGGTAGAGTGAATTTCGGGTAAGAAACCATTTAGGTATAAACCGGTGTAAGATCTTGATTGATTTGGTCTTCTGAAAAAGCCGGCAGATTCACCATTTCTATAACTGGTTCCACCAAAAACATAAACTTCTAATTTATCATTTATGGGATAAGCGGCATTCAAAAAGAACTGAACACTTTTAAATTCAGATTGCCCTATTCTCATATTAAAGTTTCTTCTTTCGAGCTTTCGGTAAGCCAATTCTCCGTCTGTGGCATCAAAATTTAAGGCCGTTTGTAATTGCGAAATAGTTGTGGCATTACTGATATTTGTTTGTTGTGCCCCGGTAAAATAACTTACTTTGGGAGCATAGTTTTTGATTAAGCTTACAATTTGAGCAGAATTAGGAGTATTGGTAATGTTTCCGTACAGAGAATTTATATTTATTCCGTCTTCTGAAGCTCTTTGTTCAATCGCATTATAAGCGTTATAGATCGTACCTGCGGCATCATTAGCCCTGCTTGTAGCATCTCTTAACTGCAAGCTTCCCGTTAAATTAATAAAACTTTTTTCTTTGCCTAAATTAGTTCCGTAATTAACATCCATTTGGTAATTGTTACCATCATTTCCTCCCCTGTGATCGTTAGCATTTTTTGAAAAGTTACTTCCTGAAAAGAGATTAATATCTATTTTTTTGGTGTCTTTTTTTATGTTAAGATTAATTACCCCTGCTATAGCGTCTGAACCATATTGAGCAGAAGCACCATCTCGCAAGACCTCTATTTTTTCGAGAGCAAAAGCGGGAATTGCATTCAAATCGGTTCCTACTGATCCTCTTCCCGGAGTTCCGTTTATGTTAACTAAAGAGGAGGTATGCCTTCTTTTTCCATTTACTAAAACCAATACCTGATCAGGGCCTAAACCTCTTAATTGCGCCGGATCAAGGTGATCCGTTCCGTCGGCTACCGTTTGAGTATTAGAAGTAAAGGAAGGAGCTACCATGTTCAAAATCTGATTCAGGTTGGTTTGTGCGCCTTGTGTTGCAATATCCTTCATTGCAATAACATCTATAGGTACAGCGGATTCTGTAACAGTTCGGGTTGGGTTACGCGAACCAATGATCACTACATTCTCCAGACTTTCACCACTGCCTCCCGATAGCGTAACATTTACAGTTGATCCGTCAACCGTTACGGTTTTGGTTTGTAACCCTACGTATGAAAATTGCAGAACGTCACCAACTTTGGCTTCAATAGTATAGTTCCCGTCAATATCGGTAACGGCTCCTTTTTTGGTACTGATGACCAAAACGCTTACTCCCGGTAAAGGCGCTCCCGTTTCATCGACAACTTTTCCTTTGACAAGATCGATTGCTTTGTTTTGATTAATCTCAACGGTATTTTTTACACGTTCAGCAGCATTAAGGTCATTATTGTTTGCTAAAATGGCAGCGGCTACAAATGGAATAAATGACACTTTTTGGAGCCGTGAAAACATTTGGTTTTTAAATAAATTCTTCTTCATAATTCTGGTTTATATTAGTTTGGTTTAAATTAATAGAAAAGCAAAAAAAATAAATAGTAAACTGGAGTACTATAAATTATTTTTGAAACTGAATTCGTTTGGAATATTTATTCAATAGGTTTCTGCACCATATTGTAATTGTCACTTTTTTTAAATCTATGACCGGATTGAACTACAGTAGATTGAGGTGGTAATTTTCGCTGTATTTTTTTAGCGGTTTTCTAAAATAGTTTAACTGTAATTGTAAATATATATAATTTTAAGTTAAAACTATTGGCTAGTTTACTTTAAGTGTTAATTTTTTTAAATTTTAACAGATGTTTCGCTTTTATGTTCTAAGAAATATTTTTTCAAAGGTTTGAGTTTGTTTTTTTAGGATTTAAAAAATCAATAATTCCCTCATTTACAATTTTAGACTGATCGATGCTTAAAAAATGACCTGCATCATTAATCGTTTTTGTTGTACCGTTTATTAAAAGTTTTTGAGCTCTTTCGAGAGTTTCTTGTGAATTGATAACATCATGATCTCCAATTAAAATGAGAACAGGATTGGTGATGGATTTTAGTTCATCATCTGAGAAAGGACGCATTTTGAGCATGCTTGAATTTGACTTTGCATATTTGTTGGCCAAATAGAATTGTCTTTTGTAAACCGGACTGATTTTTTCGGGATGAATAGAAAAAATTTTCAATGTTTTTTCGAATCTCTTTTCATTTGGGAAAAGTTTCAATAGTAAGGCTGGAGTCATCTTTCTTACTTTATCTACTGATTTGAAGGTTTGTGCCGGACTTAACAGTACTATTTTATCAATAGAATTTTCTTTTTGAGTGGCTAGTAATGTCGCAATCCAGCCACCGCGGGAGGCACCTATGATATCAATTTTTTTTAATTTGTAATGATTGAAAATTTCGTTGTATAGGATAACAATTTCTTCCGAAGACAGTGGTTTTGTGGTCAAAGTAGATTTTCCGGGTTCCATTAGAAAATCAATGGCATAAATGCGGTGTGTTTTGGAGAGTGCTTTTATGTTGGGGTACCACATAGTCGAACTCGCATCCATACCATGTAGCAGCACTAAATCTTTACCGTTTTCTGCACCGCTAATAATTAGATGAACGGTTCCGTAAGTCGTAGGTATATTTTCCTCGTTATATGGAATATCCCAAAGCTTTAGTGCCTGGTCGTATGAATTTATATAACCTTGTTTTTCGCTATTTGTTTTAAAAACATAATCGTCAAATTTTGTCTTTTTAGAAGCCGCACAACCTGCCAGTAAAAGCAACAACACTACTTTAAAGAAAATTTTTGCCATAGGAATAAAATTCAAATTACTTTAAATGTACAAAAATGGCAACTCTAAAAAGTAACAGAATTTTATTTTAAACTATTAGAATTTCAATATCAGGCATTTTCAAAGTTCCAGGCCTTTTGTTGATTTTCACTTAAAAAAGTCCAGGCTACAATTCGGCTTGTTTTTTGGCCCTGAGCCATATCAATTGTTTGAATATCGACCGCATTTACTTTGTTTAATGTTTTGTAAAGGCTGTAAAGATTATCTCTTTTTGATACTAAAGTGGTGAACCAGAGACATTGTGTGGCATATTTAGCGCTTTCGTAAATCATTTGAGTGATAAAACGAAGCTCACCTCCATCACACCATAATTCAGCATTTTGACCTCCGAAGTTTAAAACAGGGGCTACTTTCTTTTTGTCCTTCGGGTTTAAATTAGAAACTTTACGAAGCGTACTTCTGTTGGCTTCTTCTGCCGAAGCATGAAAAGGCGGATTGCACATCGTGAACGTAAAACGATCTTCGGGAGTAATGATGTTTTTAAAAATAAAGCGCGATTCTGTCTGTTGCTGCAGGCTAATGGCCTCAATTAGTTTTGGATTTGCTTCAATAATTTTACTGCAGTTTTCGATTGCTTTTCTGTCGATATCAGTTCCAACAAAGTCCCAGCCGTAAATAGCATTTCCTAAAATAGGATAAATGCAGTTAGCACCCGTACCTACATCTAAACCTAACACGGATGATCCCTGAGGAATAGTTCCGTTATTAGTTTCGGCCAATAAATCGGCCAGATAATGGATGTAATCCGTTCTTCCGGGAATAGGCGGACAAAGATAATTTTTAGGGATGTCCCAATTTTGTATGTCATAATAGGTTTTCAGTAAAGCTTTGTTGAGCAGTTTTACCGAAAGGGGATTACTGAAATCAATAGTTTCAATTCCGTGATTATTTACAGCAACCTGCGCTTTTAATTCAGGGCAATTTGCAATAAGAAGTTCGAAATCATAACGGGAGCGATGCAGATTTCGGGGATGTAAATTATTTTTTTCGGAATTGTCTGTTGCTTTCATTTTGTGAATTTGGGTGCAAAGATAGTCATTCCTTTTTTGTGATTGCATTCAGAACAACAATCCTTAATCCATACATTCCATCAACAGTAAATCGCCATCGGTATGGATAATGGTTACCAGACCATCCTGAAGAACAGAATTGCTGCTTCCGGTTCTGTAGCCAATGGTTAAGGTATCGTTTTCAAGAGGATATTGTAAATTGGTTGAATAAATTCCGTTAACCACCCCAATCGGAATCAGGGAGATAGGAGTTTTTGCAGTGTACCATTTCTCGAATTTACGGGGCAGTAAGAATACTTTAGAGTGATCGTCGAGAATAACAATTTTAAGCAAATCGCGGTAGCGGGCAATATTGGTGATATTGGTTATGGTATGGTCTGCCCGTTTTCCGGTGGCCCAGACAACATTTACAGCAGGGATCTTCCGATCGATTAAATAATCAAAAGCTTTCTCCAGATCGGTTTTGTCCTGATCGGGAGTATGAACAATTTCTATAGGGTATTGTGTCGTTTTGTAAATTTCAGGATCAAAACCACGGTCGAAATCACCCAGAAGTACATCGACTTTGATGCCCAATTCAATTACTCTCTCTATGGCGGAATCGAGTACGATAACCAGAGGAGACCATTCCAGCAATTGTCCTAATAATTCCGGATGGCATGCTGCTCCGTTGGCGATAATTAAAGCGGGTTCCTGGTCGTCGCGTACGATATGATGTGAAGACATTTAGTTTTTAATTTGAAATGTGCTGCAAATGTACAAAAGTTCGTGTTTAGTCTCGGTTTATAGTCACAGTATTCAGTATTCAGTATTCAGTATTCAGTATTCAGTATTCAGTCACAGTTTATAGTCTCAGTTTACAGTCTCAGTTTACAGTATTCCGAAAACTGGGACTGCGGCCACGGCTGAGAACTGAATACTGCGACTGCGACTGAACACAGCGACTGAACACTGCGACTGAACACAGCAACTGAACACTGCGACTGTAAACTTAAAAAACTAATCTGCGGTGGTAATTGATTTGCCCTAAATGATAGGCTAAATGGGTAGAAAGATGCACTAAAAAGAATCCGGTTGTCATTTCTTTTTCGAAAACAATTTGCGGATAAATAAGCTCTAAATCGGCTTCGGTTAAACTGTCAAGAGTGTTGTTTACCATTAAAATAGTACGCTCGATTTTACTGATGAGCTCAGATCTTGGAATATCTTTCAGGGAAAATTCCAATGGACGATCACGAACATAGTCTGTTTTTCCTAATTCGGCACCAATGTAGGTATTTATGTTTCCCATAAGATGCAAACAAAGATTTCCCGCTGAATTGGAAATATCCGGTGCAATTGCCCAAATCAGAGCCTCGTTTTGATAGGATTCGATTTCAACTTTTAATTTGTTCAGGTCTCTGTTAAAAAGAATTTTTAAGGTATCGATCAACATGGTTTTTAAGCTTTTGGGGTTATCGGAATCCAGATTTCTTCTTCAGAATCCGGATCTTCTTTTTTGTATTTTTCACCCATTATAGCAAAGTGCGGTCTTTCATCAACCATATACGCTGAATTGGGGAGCCAATCTACAAAAATTTCACGATACGTTTTGTGACCTTCGCTTTGAGGGCCTTTATGAACAAAAACAGCATACAATCCCTCAGGAATTACCAAAGATTTCATTTCCTGTGGTACTCCATCAAGTGCAGAGACTTCGACTGCTGCCCATTTTTCGAAGGTATTTCCGGGATCAAAATTGTCAAAATGTGCCCTTGGAAAAACTTCCAGAGAATACAAGTTGGCATCGATTATGTTTTTAATTTCTTTTCGTTTCGGCATAAACGAACTCCATAACTCATGGGTTTTGTTTTCCAAAAACGACATTATTACGTATTTACCAATTAGTTTTTTTTCGGATAAGATCTGAATTCTGGCTTCCATTGTTTACTGATTATTGAATTTTGTATTTTTTGTAATCGGTTTCACTAAGCGAAAAATAACCTAACGGATAATTGGCCTTATCGGCCGTATTGATAATATTTCCTCTTACGGTTGCGGGAGGAGACTGAAAAGGTCCGCCAACATTGTTTCCGGCAATACTCACCAGAATGCTCATATAATTGTAATATTGTTTAGAGATACCGTAATGTGTCATTTCGACTTCATTTCCAACTTTTAAATCGTCATCATCTGAAGCGCTGAAATATTCATTTCCCTGAAAAAATTTGTCTTCAGTAACGTAGTAAGTTGAGGTAATTTTCGTCGAATATACATATTTAAAAAGATAATAATTATCGGCATTAGCAGGATCGTTAAAATAAGCACGGGTTTCAACTTCTTTTCCTGAAAAACCGCCCTGATTGTTTTGCTCCACCCGGGTTATGGGAGCGACTGATTTCATGGATTCAGTAGCAGTATAAGTAATTCCGCCGGAAATCACCGTTAAGGTATAGATTTCGTCAATTACTGGAATGAAATTCGAGCATACATACCGTCCGGTTTTCGGAACTTCACTAAAATTGAATTTTATGTTCTGGCTGTTCGTGATAAATACGGTGGCACCCGAAACGGTAGGGATGACATTTTGAAAATAACCTGTAGTGGTGGTCAGTTTTATGGTTTGTTGCTTTCCTGTAGTTCCTTTTTGCCAGTTTATAGCCGCTTCTATAACTAATTTTGGAGGGGCAGTATCCAGATTAACATCCACAACTTCTTCACAGCCAGTGAAAAAAATGGATATAAAAAGGACAATTAAGAGAGTTGCTTTTTTCATGATCTGTCTTTTATTTTCTTTGGAGGGAAGGTTGGTCTTAAAATTTAAAATTATAGCTAACGGCAGGAACAATTCCGAAAATTGAAGTTTTTACGGCTTCATTGGCAGCGGTATCGGTATTTTGGCGGAAATTAATCGAGGCTGCATTCTGGCGGTTGTATAAATTGTAAATACTAAAAACCCATTCTGCTTTCCACTTCCTGTCTTTGTTTTTTCGAGGTGTCAAAGTTGCCGAAACATCTAAATGGTGATAGGCCGGCAAACGGTTGTCGTTTCTTAAACCATAGCTAGGCACCGTGATTCCTAAATACTGATATTGTCCATTTGGATAGGTAACAGGTTGTCCTGACTGAAGCGCAAAATTAGCTCCAAAAGACCATTTTTCGTTCAGGTTATAGGCTGATGTCACGGCTAAATTATGCGTTTTATCATAGGCAGAACTGTACCATTGTCCGTTGTTGATACCAGTCTCTTCGGGAGTTCTTCCCGGAGTCTGCTGTTGTGATTTGGATAAAGTATAGGAAATCCATCCGTTGAATTTACCTTCGTTTTTCTTTAGCATAAATTCGAGACCATAAGCTCTCATTCTTCCGTTGAGAATTATTTGCTCGATCGCATTATTCGCAATCAAATCGGCACCATCGATATAATCGAGTCGGTTTTGAATCTTTTTATAATAGGTTTCGACTTCAACGGTATAAGCGCCATTGTTAATATTTCTAAAATAGCCCAAAGCAACCTGATCTGCAATCTGAGGTTTGATGTAGTTGTCACTAGGCATCCACACGTCAAGCGGAGTAGGTGATGAGGTATTCGAAATCAATTGAAGATACTGCGCCATGCGGTTATAACTTGCTTTAATAGCCTGATCGTCGTTTAACTGATAAGAAACCGAAAGCCGTGGTTCGAAATTGTTGTAATCCTGAATGACCTTGTTTTTACCGAAGTATTTTGTTGAGGTAGGAATTCCTTTTTCGTAAATCTGCATATTATTATTGAAGGTTACAGCCTCATTATTGTTGTAATAATTAATCGTAGAAGTACCTAAGCGGTAGAAAAGACTGTAACGCAAGCCATAAGCCAGTGTGAGTTTTTTGGAAAGCTGATTTTCGGCTTCGATATAAACAGAAGGTTCAAAAGCATATTTTTTGTCCAGCTGGTCCGGATTAATTCCGGATTTTTCATTACTTGGTTTAATGGTCCCGGGATTAAACTCATAGTAAATTCCATTTAAACCGTAGTTCAGTTTGAATTTATCCGAGATATAGTTTTTGAAATCGTATTTGATGTTGTAATTTTTAATTCCGGAGTCCCATTTAAAGCCTACAAAATCTAAGTCAAGACCGTAATAGTAATCGCTGTAAATCAGAGATAAATTGGAAAATAGCTTATCAGAGTACAAATGGTTCCAACGCAGGTTTAGTGTCGAATTTCCGTAAATATTGGTAAAGCTCTTGTTCAGACTAAATACGTCGCGGCCAAAATAACCCGATAAATACAAGCTGTTGTTTTCGTTTAGCTTATAACTCAATTTAGTGTTCAAATCATAAAAATAGGCAGCGTTGTTTTTTTGATCTTCGGATAACTTTAGAAATAAATGAGCGTAAGAAGCTCTTCCTCCAATCAGGAAAGAACCTTTGTCTTTCACTAGCGGACCTTCGGCTAAAATTCGGCTTGAAATTAATCCAATTCCACCATTGACATGAAATTCTTTACTGTTTCCGTCTTTTTGATAAATGTCTAAAACTGAAGAGGCTCTTCCGCCATAGCGCGCGGGAATTCCTCCCTTATATAATTTTAAATCTTTGATGGCATCCGGATTAAAAACGGAGAAAAAACCAAATACGTGAGAAGAATTAAAGATAGTAGCTTCGTCCAGTAAAATCAAATTCTGATCGGCACCCCCGCCACGGACATTGAATCCCGAAGCGCCTTCTCCCGCATTCGTAACTCCCGGGAGCAATAAAATCGATTTTAAGACATCGACTTCACCCAAAACAACCGGCATTCTTTTGATGGTGGCAATGGAGAGTTTATTGGCACTCATCTCAGGTGATTTGATGTTGATTTTACCTTTATTATCCGTAATTATGACCTCTTTAAGTTCTTCACCGCTTTCGGTAATAGCAAAATTATTTTTAGTGTTTTGATTTAAAGTAATGGTCTTTTGAAGAGTCTGATAACCAACATAACTAATTTCAATTTGATGCTCTCCCTTTGGAACAGTTAGAGAATAAAAACCATATTCATTGGTGGTAGTACCCATTTTTAAGGCTGGAATATAGAGGTTAACGCCAATTAAAGTTTCATTGTTTTTAAAGTCGGTGATGGTACCGCTCAGTGTGAATTTTTCCTGAGAAAATGATGTTAGAATAGCAAAGAAGAAAAATAAAAAAGCAGTTATTTTTTTGGTGGTCATTATCTTGGTTTTGAGTTACATAGTTAACGATTCTTGTTAAATATTTCTACAGAACGTTTGTTAAACATTAGTTAAGAATGACTTTTTCTCTAAGGTTCAAAGGTGTACAGGTGTAGAGGTTCAAAGTTTTTTAGTTCAACTTACAAAAAAAAGACAACTGTTGAAAGTTGTCTTTTTAAGGGAGATACATTGTTAGATCTCTATTATTTTATATTACTATTTTATTTGAGCAATAATGGAGTTGAATGTTTCGCTTGGTCGCATTGCTTTGCTCACTAACTCCGGAGTTGGCTGATAGTAACCACCAATTGTTTGAGGTTTTCCTTGTGCACCAATTAATTCAGCATCGATTTTAGCTTCGTTAGCTTCAAATTCAGCAGCTATTGGAGTGAAGATCGCTTTTAATTCAGCATCTTTGTTTTGAGCAGCCAAAGCCTGAGCCCAGTAGTATGCAAGGTAAAAATGAGAGCCACGGTTGTCAATCTGACCTACTTTACGGGCAGGAGATTTATCATTGGCAAGGAATTTATCATTGGCCTGATCTAAAGTTTCAGACAGAACAATAGCTTTAGAATTGTCTAAAGTTTGTCCTAAATGCTCTAAAGAAGCTCCAAGTGCTAAAAACTCTCCTAATGAATCCCAACGTAAGTATCCTTCTTCTGTAAATTGCTCTACGTGTTTTGGAGCAGAACCTCCGGCACCCGTTTCAAACAATCCACCACCGTTCATTAACGGAACGATAGATAACATTTTAGCCGAAGTTCCTAATTCCAGAATAGGAAATAAATCGGTTAAATAATCACGTAAAACGTTTCCGGTTACCGAGATAGTGTCTAAACCTTTAATGATTCTGTCTAAAGTAAATTCAGTAGCAGCAACTGGGTTTAAGATGCGAATATCCAGATTTACGGTATTGTGATCTTTTAAATATTTTTGAACTTTTGCGATCAATTCTCTGTCATGTGCTCTGTTTTCGTCTAACCAGAAAACGGCAGGAGTATCAGATAAACGTGCTCTGTTTACAGCAAGTTTAACCCAGTCCTGAATTGGAGCATCTTTGGCCTGACACATTCTGAAAATATCATTAGTTTCAACGTTTTGTTCCATTAAAACAGTTCCTTTGTTGTCTGTTACACGAACAACTCCGTCAGCTTTTATTTGGAAAGTTTTGTCGTGAGATCCGTATTCTTCTGCTTTTTGAGCCATTAACCCTACGTTAGGAACACTTCCCATTGTTTTAGGATCAAAAGCACCGTGTTTTTTACAGAAATCGATAGTAGCCGTGTAAATTCCAGCGTAAGAGCGATCCGGAATAACTGCGATGGTATCTTGTTGTTTTCCTTCTTTATTGTACATCTGTCCTGAAGTACGAATCATTGCCGGCATAGAAGCATCAACAATTACATCTGAAGGTACGTGTAAGTTTGTAATTCCTTTGTCAGAATTTACCATTGCCAAAGCAGGACCGTTTTCGATTGCTTTAGTAATGTCAGCTTCCACTTCCGCTTGTTCAGGTCTTCCTGCAATTTTTGCATAGATATCACCTAAACCATTTCTGGTGTCAATGTTTAATTCTGCAAACAAAGTTTCGTATTTTTTGAAAAGATCAGCAAAGTATACTTCAACGATAGCACCGAAGATAATTGGATCTGATACTTTCATCATGGTCGCTTTTAAGTGTACCGAAAGTAAAACACCTTCTTTTTTAGCATCAGCGATAGCATCAGCAGCAAAAGCTTTTAATTTTTTTACACTTAAAACAGAACTGTCAATGATCTCACCTGCTTTAAGCGGAGTACTGGCTTTTAATACAGTAGTGGTACCGTCTTTTGCAACGAATTCAATTTTTACATCGTTAGCTTCTGCAACAGTAAGCGATTTTTCACTTCCGTAGAAATCACCGTTTGACATTGAAGCTACTTTTGTTTTAGAATCAGCAGACCAGGCACCCATGGAGTGTGGATTTGATTTTGCAAAGTTCTTTACTGCTCTTGGTGCTCTACGATCAGAGTTTCCTTCACGTAAAACCGGGTTTACAGCAGAACCTAAAACTTTAGCATATTTTGCTTTAATTTCCTTTTCAGCATCATTTTGCGGATCTTCAGGATAATTTGGAATTCCGTAACCATGTGACTGTAACTCAGCAATAGCCGCTTTTAATTGCGGTACCGATGCAGAAATGTTTGGTAATTTGATGATGTTAGCATCAGGCTGTGTTGCCAACTGACCCAATTCTGCCAAAGCATCTCCGGTTTTTTGAGCAGCTGTAAGAAGCTCAGGAAAATTAGATAAAATTCTGCCAGCCAAAGAGATGTCTCTGGTTTCAATAGCGATACCAGCAGTACCCGTAAATGCTTGAACAATAGGTAAAAAAGAATAAGTCGCTAACAAGGGCGCCTCATCAGTTAAGGTGTAATAGATTTTCGAATTCTGTGTCATTTTTTTTTTTTTTTTATAATCGTATCGCCAGAGAATGGCAATGTAAAAGGTATAGTCGGCTCAGAATGAGCGGAGCAAATATAATAAAAACAGTCCGAAAACGGTGTAGTTTTGAGGAGAAATGCCGAAATTATCAGATTGTTATTTCGAGGTCGTTTAATTGTCAAATCGACGATTTTGGTATTAAAAAATTACGGTTTTGATGAATCGTAGAAAAAAGAGGATGATTTCAGAAGAGATAAACCTTTGCGGTTGTATAAAATTAGTTAAGTAATGTGTTTTTGTCTGAAAAATTGTACTTTTGATTTAATAAATGAATGAGTAATAAAGTGTAAGCTACATTGTTTAATATGTTTTTTACTTATTGTTTGTTATAAAACTTAATTATTATCTTTGAATTATGAGCACACTTACAAAACAAAATCATATAGGGCGAAAAATTAGCCGTATTCGTGAACTTCGAGATATGAAGCAAGAAGCTTTGGCACAGGCTTTAGGAACAAGTCAGCAAGCTGTTTCTGCTATTGAAAACAGTGAAACGATAGATGATGAAAGACTTAAAGAAGTTGCAAAAGCGCTTGGAGTAACTGTTGAAGCAATTAAAAATTTTTCAGAAGACAATATGATTAGTTACTTTAATAGTTTCCATGATAACAGTTTTACAAATGGAACAGCATTCAGTACAAATCATTATTGTACTTTCAATCCATTGGATAAATTAATCGAAATTTTTCAGGAGAAAGAAAAGCTTTACGAGCGTTTGCTGCAAGCTGAAAAAGATAAAATCGAGTATTTGGAAAATCTATTGAAAAAATAGAGACCAATTTTCATTAAAATACAAACCGATGCTTTAGGAGTGTCGGTTTTTTTATTTTGGGCGTGTCCCGCCGAAAAAGGCGGGTCGGGCTATCCGCTTCAAGTCCTCGCACTTCCTTCGTCAGGCTGTGGGCTTTCCACTTCTATCCCTCACGCAAACGGTTTCATTAGACCGTTTATGGTTTGCAAGATTAAGCTGGTAAAATCTGTTTTTATCAGCGTTTTCGCTTTAGCGAATCAGTAAAATCAGTGTCTAATTTTGACGCGGATGAAACAGATTTACTTCGTAAAAACGCAGATAAAAACGGATTTTATTTTCCAAAAGATTAACTTAATGACATTGACTTCAAGCCGTAGAATAAGAATTTTTTGTTTATTAAGCGCAATTATTTTTACAATCTTGTCATTTCGACGAAGGAGAAATCATACGCGGGATTCGGCAAAGATTGACGATTTTGATTGCGTCCCGAAGCTCAACAGTAATCCATATAGTTTGTCATTTCGAGGAACGAGAAATCTTCGCAAGAAAGTCAAAAGTAAACTAAAAGCTTTTATGGAAATGATTGTTTTAGCCCCGATAGCAGTGGAAATCCTTTTGTGTCGGGGTTCGGCACAAAAGATTACTTCGTCAGTTCGCTTCGCTCGTGTGAAACGGATAGCGGGATTAGCTCCTGAAAATTTTAAAAAACAGGCAAAAAAAAACCCGTTTCAAATGAAACGAGTTTTTTATAACCAATAGATAAATGATTATCTTCTTTTATCTTTAATCTTAGCTTTTTTACCAGTAAGTTCTCTGAAGTAGAAAATTCTAGCTCTACGTACAGCTCCTTTTTTGTTGATTTCAATTTTTTGTAAAGCTGGTAAGTTTACTGGGAAGATACGCTCAACTCCAATAGCTCCAGACATTTTACGGATAGTAAAAGTTTCTGTGTTACCAGAACCTCTTCTTTGAATAACAACTCCTTTAAAAAACTGAGTTCTTGTTTTTTCACCCTCTTTAATTTCGTAGTAAACTGTGATAGTATCTCCAGCTCCGAAAACAGGGAAATCTTTTTTAGCAACGAATTCGTTTTGAACGAACTTTAATAAATCTGCCATGATAATTTTTATTATTGTTTATTTAGAGTAACATTCACGTATTTCGCCAGAGGTTAGTCTAATTCGGGTGCAAATGTAAAAAATAATTGTAAATTATGAATTATAAATTGTAAATTATTTTAAGTTGCTGATAAATTGAGGGTTAGTGTTCAGTCACAGTATACAGTTTTCAGTCTCAGTCTCAGTCTCAGTCTCAGTCTCAGTTTACAGTAACAGTAGTAATCAATACAATAAAACTGAACATTGTATACTGTATACTGTGACTGAACACTGAGTACTTACTTAGGCTGCTGTTGCGTCACACAGTGGATCATTCCTCCATTAGCGTACAAATTACGAACATCGATACCAATTACCTTTCTGTTAGGATACAAGCTTTGAATTAGTTGGTTCGCAACCGCATCATTAGGATCATTGTAATTAGGAACTAATACAACCGTGTTTCCAATGTAGTAATTAACATAAGAACCTTTGTATCCTAATTTTTTACCATAAGCCGTTATAACTTTGTTTTGAGTCAAAGGCAGTTTTAGGAAATTGTATTTTTTACCTTTTAGATCTTTTGAATTGTACAAAGTAGGAATGTCTCCTTCTGGTACTTCCCAGTACAGTAAATCATCTTCACTCATCGTTACGATGGTGTTGTCATTACCAAATCGTGCAAACCCGTCAATGTGCATGTCAGTAATGTCTTTTCCTGCTTTTCCGTTAAGCCAGATGAAGTTAGACACTCCTAAATATTTTTTAAAAATGGCTTCAGCTTGTGCCTGACTCATTCCAGGATTACGATTTGAGTTCAGAATAGAGCTTTTAGTAGCTAATAAGGTTCCTTTTCCATCTATTTCTACAGCTCCGCCTTCGTTGATCATGATCGAATTTAAATCTACAACTGTTGTACTTTGATCTGCGGCAATTTGTGCAGGTATGGTGTTGCAATTTCTAAAATCGGCTTTTTCTCCCCAGCCATTAAAGCCCCAGTCCTGAATTACCAATTGGTTGTTTTTGTCTCTTACATAGATAGGACCATTATCTCGCACCCAAACATCATCCGTTTTATAGATTTTAAAATCGATAGCAGAAAGAGAAACTCCTGCATTTTGTAATAAAGTTGTAATTCTGTTCTTTTCGTTGGTATTATAAGCAACGATATGCACCTTTTCACTTGTTGACAATGATTTTGTCATGGCTACCCATGTAGCATCCAAATCATCTCTATAGTTAATACCGTATTGATATTGGTGTGGCCATTGCAGCCAGGTTCCTTCATGCGGAGCAGATTCTTCAGGCATGGTATACATAATCTCGCTTTTAATGGATTCAGTTGGTTCGTTTGGTGTTGCAGACATTCCGTCTTCCTGGCAGGAAGTGAACAAAGGAAGTAGTACTATTGGTAAAAATAATTTTTTCATCTTAATATAAGTTTGTTGTGGATTAACTTGTTTAGTGTCATTTTGTTACTAGTATTTTGACGGTACAAATGTATTTCTAAAACGTAATCCGGCAGTTGTCCAAAATGGACAAATCAAATAAGCGGAATAAAAATCGCTGTGAGATAGTCAGATTCGTTATCACAATTGTCGCTTGTTTTCAGGTATTGTTCAATAACAGGCAAATGTGAAAGTTCAAAATCATGGGTTAGAAACCAGCCACCAAAGATTTGATTATACGTTTCTTCAAGGGTGTGGTAGCTTCCATGGTGAAAAAAGCGAGCATATTTGCCCCCAAAAATTTGCTTCTTTGGAAGATTTTTAAGAACAGCAGTTGTCGCAATGCAGGCTTCGTAAGTACAATTTATTTTTTCGGTAATTAAAATGTCATCCGTTATTACTCCGAAGAAGTGAGCATCAGTTTCAGGAAATTCATTTTTTAAAAGAGTGTCCCAAAGATTTTCTATTTCGGGATTAATATAATGTGTTTTAGAGCTAAGGTAATAAACAGCTGTTTCCGGAATGGTGAGTATTTCCGGCTTTAAAACGGAAGTAAAAGATTGAAGAATACCCGTATCGTTTAATAAAAGTTCTTTTTGATTGCGGGCAAGCGAAGGAGCGCAGTCGAAATGTTTTTTGAAGGTTTTTGAAAAAGACTGCACATCGGCAAAACCTACTTCAAGTGCAATTTCTGAGATCTGTTTGTTCGAGTAGATCAGTTTTTTGTACCCATTTTCTACTTTCAATCGGGTTTGATAAGCGCCGATGGTTTCATTAAATAAAGAATAAAAAATGCGTTGCAAATTCCTGTAGGAGTAACAGGAAATACGCTCCAGAGAATTTATTGAGATGATTTGATTGTAATTCATCTCAATATAATTCCGTGTATTGTAAATATGTTTCAGATTAAAATCGCTCATTTTTTAGCTTTTAGAAAGAAGTAATAAAAAAAGATAACGATAATTACAGCTTTCAAGTATGATTGAGAAGAATCACTAAAAATAAATGAGGAGGGAATATTTTTTATTTTTCTTCCAATAAATCCGGACGTCTGTTTTTAGTATGTTCGTAGGCCATATCCTCGCGCCATTTGTCAATTTTGGCAAAATGACCGCTCGTTAGTACTTCGGGCACTTTCCAACCTTTATAATCTGCAGGTCTTGTGTATATAGGGCCTGAAAGCAGATTGTCCTGAAAACTGTCAGTCAATGCTGAAGTTTCGTCGCTCAAAACACCGGGAATCAATCGGATCAAAGCATCAGATAATACTAAGGCTCCTAATTCTCCACCGGATAATACATAATCGCCAATTGAAATTTCTTTGGTAATAAAATGGTCACGAACACGTTGATCTACCCCTTTATAATGTCCGCAGAGAATGATAATGTTTTCATACATCGACATCGTATTGGCCATTTTTTGATTTAGAGTTTCTCCATCAGGCGACATATAGATAATTTCATCATACTCGCGCTGGCTTTTTAAATGCGTGATACAGTCATCAATAGGCTGAACTGTCATTACCATTCCGGCACCTCCTCCAAACGGATAATCGTCAACACTTTTTTGCCTATTTGTGGTGTAATCACGTAAATTATGAAAATGAACTTCTACTAAACCTTTGTCTATAGCACGTTTCATAATCGAAGCCTCAAACGGACTCTTTAATAATTCAGGTAAAATTGTAATAATGTCAATTCGCATTTCTTTTCTTCAATAGTTCTAAGATGCAAAGATACAAAGTTAATTTTTGTGAATTTTCAAGATTTGAAAATGAGAGAAAATAATTAAGAGACTGGTTAGAATGAGTTGCTAACCAGTGTGTTATTTGATGGTTTGTGTTTAAGTATTTGTTTTACAGGTGAATATATGATGGTTATATAACATAAAACTACCGAAATGTAAAAAAAAGCTGCTTAATTTTAAGTAATATTACGGTTCAATCGTCTAAAAAAATAAAGTCCCATGAAAAAGCTATTCTTACTAACAATTATATTGATTTTACAGGCATGTGCAACAGCTAAAAATCCAAACGATCAATGGATCGGTCAGTCAAAAAAAAATCTTATAAAGGCGTGGGGACCTCCTATACGTACTTTAAATCACCCGAATCATGGAGAAATACTAATTTATGCAGATCAGGTATATGCAAATACAGATGCAAGTGAAGCTACCAGAATTGCTGGTCCAAATTATTGGAATTACACTTATATATACACCCATAAGGACGGGAAAATTTACTTGTATAAAACCGATAAACAACAGCAGCCTCCACAAACGATTGCTGTAAAATAAATAGATTGATTGTTTTTTTATCAGAAAATAGCGCTGATTTATTACTGCGACGAAAATCATTTCAGTATATTTATGCTGATCTTAAGTAACTTAAAATGATAAATCATGAAAAAAATAGCAATGCTAATGGTGCTTTTTCTAATTATTTCCTGTAACAATCAAAATCAATCAAAACCTATGGATGCTACAAAAAATGAACAATTAATCAAACAGTATTTCGAACATTTTAACAACCATGACTGGAAGAAGATGTCAGAAATGTATACGGATACCGCTGATTTTAAAGACCCTTCGTTAGGGCCGGGGATTGTAAAACAAACCCGTAAACAAATTGCAGATAAGTATGTAGAATTAAATGCTGCATTTCCGGATCTGCATGATAAAGTTGTTCAGGTTTATCCATCGGGAGACAAACATATTATTGTAGAGTTTGTTTCAACAGGTACAGGGCCCGATAATTCAAAATTTGAATTGCCAATCTGCACTATTTTTACCATTGAAAACGGATTAATTACCAAAGATTTTACCTATTTCGATAATTTTGAAGAAGAGGAAAACTAAGGGCAGCTGCTAACCGTAAAAAGAGGTGTTGTCCCTACGGGACATTGTTGACGGTAGATTACCCGTATTTTGCTCCTGACGGAGCATTTTTTTTGCTAATAAGTAAAATAAATTGAGGGAAAGTAATATTTATCAATAAAATATTTGTAGCTTTATTCTTTCATTTTAAATGATCTAAAAT
>NZ_CAGKLC010000017.1 GCF_903469665.1 Flavobacterium sp. UGB4466
CTCTTTGCTTTTGGGGCTTTCAGCCCTTTTTTCTTGCGTGCTTTGCGTAAACCTTCGCGGACTTTGCGGTTAAAAAATAGCTCATGGATGATTTTTAATCTTTTTTTTTCTTTAAATATTCTTTTTATCGTTGACTGCGTTAGGGATGGGAGTGATATCCTTTTGCGATACCCATACTTCTAAAAAAAAAACTGAAACTTCTATCGCAAAAGATTTAGCGGACAGCCCGACCCGTAGGGGAACGCCATAACTATCTTTACTATATTTTTGCTCAGTAGAAATTAATTTAAAAATCTGTGAGTAATTTTTTTTTCGACGGTTTAAAATCAGAGATTGTAATTTCAGATAAAAATCATATTTTTACTTTAGTGTTTAATTGATCTAAAAATCGGAATACGATGAAAAATGTCTTTTATAAAGGAGATTGTGATGAGTTTGTAAAACGTATTAATTCGCTTCAACCGGATTCGAAAGGGCTGTGGGGTAAAATGGATGTAGCTCAAATGCTGGCACACTGTAATGTTTCCTATGAGATGGTTTACGAGGATATTCATCCCAAACCGGGTTTCTTTTTGAGGTTTATTTTAAAGACATTGGTTAAAAATAAGGTGGTAAGCGAGACACCGTATAAACATAATAATCCCACTGCATCTCAATTTATCATAAACGGCAGTCGTGATTTCGATCTTGAAAGAGATAGATTGATTGCTTACATTAATAAAACGCAATTGCTGGGTGAAAAAGATTTCGACGGTAAAGAATCGCATTCTTTTGGTAGATTAACTGCGACAGAATGGAGTAATATGTTTGCTAAACATCTGGAACATCATCTGAGTCAATTTGGGGTTTAATTTTATGCTTTGCTTATGAGAATGTTCTGTATTATCAGTTCGTTATTTTTGGGATTAGCTGTAAACGCACAGCAGCAGGAAGTCCAAAAGAGTATTGAAACTTTTTTTGAGGGTTTTCACCAAAGAGATACCGTAAGAATGAAATCTGTTTGTGCGGATAAAATAGTCCTGCAATCTATTAGTGAGAGTTTGGTTAAAGGAAACAAACTTACAGAGGAAAATTCGGGTAAATTCTATAAGTCAATTGCTACCATCCCATCTAATATTGAATTTTCTGAAAAGATTTTAAGCTACAATATTCAAATTGACGGAACAATAGCACATGTTTGGGCACCCTATCAGTTTTATGTGAACGATAAACTGAGTCACTCGGGAGTAAACACTTTTACTTTGTTTAAAGAAAAAGACAACTGGAAAATCATCTATCTGATCGATACCAGAAGAAAATAATGCTTTTATGCAATTTCAGTTGCAAAGTAATAACAGGAGTCTGCCAATGTGCACTCATCGCATTTGGGTTTGGGTCTGCAGGTTTCTCTTCCTAAAAAAGAAATTGCCATCCCAATTTCAGACCAAATGGTTTTGGGTAAAACCTGCATTAGGTCTTTTTCTGTTTTAATTCCATCTTTACTCTCTTTGATAATACCAATTCTTGGTGCTACGCGTATGACGTGTAAATCGGCAATAATTCCTTCTGCCGGTTGATGAGTTTCTCGTAAAATTACATTGGCTGATTTTCTTCCAATACCTTTCAAAGCGGTTAATTCTTTCATGGTTAATGGAATGTCTTCATCATTTTGAACCGTTTTTGCAATTTCCAAAAGCCATTGTGCTTTTGTGGGATAATTACGGACTTTGCTTATGTAAGGAAGGAAAGCTTCTGCATCGGTTTGAGACAGACTTTTTAGTGTGGGATACTTTTCAAATAGTGCCGGTGCAATTTTATTGATGTTGGCATCAGAATCCTGAGCAGACAGAACAACCATTACTAGCAATTGATAAGTATTTTGATAGTCTAAAGGATGTTTTCTTCCTTTATATTTACTTAGGATGGGTTCCAGTTTTGTTTCCCAATTTGTTGTTTCTCCAAATAAGTCCATTTTTAATTTCTTTAGAATTGAACAATAGAAAGTATAACTATCACAAAATTAAGGGGTTTTGATGAAATCGAGTGTTTTTTTAATGACATTTTGATTGCCAAGAATTTTTCGGTGTCCCAAACCTTCTGTTAGATATAAAGTCCCATCTTCCAGTTGTTTATGAATGTGGATTCCTGCTTTCACCGAAACTTCAGGATCATCATGATCATGAATTACGAGGACTGGTAGTTTAACTTTCTGAGCTGCTTTGTAAGCCGAAAAATCATCCATTTTTACCTGATACTTCTTTTCAAAATGGTCGCGCAAACGTTCGCTTATTTCTGGTTTTAGCTCTAGCTTGGCTACAAAATCATCCAATATATCCTGTACTATATCACCACTGCCAATTACTATTGCCTTTTTTACCTTTAATCCGTCTTTAATCGCGTTTAGAACCGACATTCCGCCTAAGGAATGGCCGATAGCAAATTCAAAAGGACCAAATTGTTTTTCAATTTCTAAAATTGAAGCAATAAATTCAGACATAATCGTACTTTTTCCTTCGGATTTTCCATGTGCAGGAGCATCAAAACTTACCGTTGAAAAGCCATTTTTTAAAAGTTCATCGGCTATTTTGAATAATTGGGTTCCTCTTCCGGCCCAACCGTGCACCAGTAAAATTTTACGATTACTTTTCCCATATTCGTACGTAACCACGCTTTTATTAATTACGGGAACATAAATGGTTTTTTGAATACTTTTTTGCTCCATATCGAATTCGCGTTTTGGAACTTTATGTTTTACAGGAGTTGTGAAAAGTTTTGCGGCATAAGTGGTAACCAGTTTTGCCGAAAAAAAGGCACAAATTTTAGCGGATGCAATAATAAACTTGGGAATTTTTAGAGATTTAGTAGGATTATTTTCCTTTTTTGACATATCAATAATTTTTTTCTGAGGGCTGAATTCTGTTTATTTTTTCCTAAATTTAAAAAAAGATAAAAGTAACACATTAATAGATGTTTACTGAAAAAAAGAATTGAGAAAATAGTATTTAGTACGCATATAAATTTTAAGAATGGAAATATTTCACATCAGTGCAGAGTGTTATCCAATGGCAAAGGTGGGTGGTTTGGCCGATGTGGTTGGCGCATTGCCTAAGTATCAGACTAAAGCTGGTCACGACGTTCGTGTTGTGGTCCCTTGTTACGATACAAAATTCAGAAAAGAAAACGATTTTGAATCTGTTCATTGGGGAACTGTGAAGCTGGGGAATTTTAATTTTCCGTTTAGTGTTTTGAAAGAAACAACAGATAAATTGGGATATGAGTTGTATCTGATTGAAATTAAAGAATTGTTCGATCGCCCAAATGTTTACGGATATGAAGATGATATTGAAAGATTTGTATCCTTTCAGATTGCGGCTTTAGACTGGATTACAGCACGGAATAAAGTTCCGGATGTTTTAAATTGCCACGATCATCACACCGGATTGATTCCGTTTTTAGTTCAATATGCATACAAATATGAAAGCCTTAGCAATGTAAGATCAGTAATTACGATACACAATGGTCTGTATCAGGGTTGGTTTGGTTTTGATAAGCTGTTTTATTTGCCTGAGTTTGATTTGAAACATGTTGGTTTCTTAGAGTGGGACCATTCGATTAACTCATTAGCAGTAGGAATCAAGTGTGCCCATGCTGTGACTACAGTTTCTCCAAGTTACCTCGATGAAATTAATAATGCAGCAAATGGTTTAGAAGCCCTTTTTAAAGCTGTTCGACACAAATCAAAGGGGATTTTAAACGGGATTGATTTTGAAGTTTGGGATCCTGTCAAAGATCAAATGATTGCGAGTAATTATTCGATAGATACTTTTGAGATCGGAAAACAGCAGAACAAAGAAAAATTGTGTGAGGAGTTTGAACTCGATCCTGCAAAACCATTATTCAGTTTTATTGGACGTCTGTTTGAGGAGAAAGGAGGGGATTTGCTTCCACAGGCTTCGGCACTGGCATTATCTGAAAATTTTGAAAATATTAATATACTGATTCTGGGATCAGGAAATTCGTTGATTGAAGAACAATTGGTTCAATTGCGAAATGATTATAAAGGGAATTACAACGTTTTTATTGGGTATAATGAGGCATTAGCACATTTGATTTACGCAGGAGCAGATTTTATTTTAATGCCTTCGAGAGTTGAACCTTGTGGCTTAAATCAAATGTATGCGTTGCGCTATGGAACGGTTCCGATTGTGAGAAGAACCGGAGGTTTGAGAGATACGGTAATAGATTTTGGCGACGATGGTAATGGGGTGTGCCATGACCAGGCTTCGGTAGGGGATATTTGTTATTCGATCAATCGTGCTGTAAAATTATACGGGGATAAAATTAGTTTTAAAAATATTAGAGCGAAAGGAATGGGGACAGATCATTCCTGGGAGCGTGCATGCCAAGAATACATCGAGATATACAACCTAATAATTGAGAAAAATGAAATTTAAGAAGAAGAATGTAGTTGCCATTATTTTAGGAGGAGGACAAGGATCACGCTTGTTCCCATTAACCGAAACCCGATCTAAGCCCGCAGTTCCAATTGGTGGAAAATACCGATTGGTGGATATTCCTATTTCCAATTGTATTAATTCTGATATTTTTAAAATATTTGTCCTGACACAGTTCAATTCGGCTTCTCTAAACGCACATATTAAAAACACTTTTAATTTTAGCATCTTTAGCCAGTCGTTTGTAGATATTCTGGCGGCAGAACAAACCCCTGATAATCCAACCTGGTTTCAGGGAACAGCTGATGCCGTTAGGCAATGTATGTCGCATTTTTTAAAACACGAATTTGATTATGCCTTAATTTTATCCGGAGATCAATTGTATCAGATGGATTTTAATGAAATGCTCGAGGCTCACATTGCTGCTGATGCTGCGATTTCGATTGCGACATTACCGGTGAATGCTAAAGACGCACCTGAGTTTGGAATTCTTAAAACCAATCATGAGAGTTTTATCGAAGCTTTTATAGAAAAACCCCATGCTTCATTGTTACCCGAATGGGAATCTGATGTAAGTGAACACATGAAGAAGAAGGGAAAAAATTATCTGGCTTCTATGGGAATCTATATTTTCAACCGTGAATTACTCGTAGAACTGATGGCTGATCCGGAAACAAAAGATTTTGGAAAAGAAATCATTCCGCAGGCTGTAGGCAAACATAAAATTCTGAGTTACCAATACGAAGGGTATTGGACCGATATTGGGAATATTGAATCTTTCTTTGAAGCTAATATTGGCTTAACAACCGATATTCCTGAATTTAATTTGTTTGATAACGACAACAAAATTTTTACAAGACCCCGATTATTACCACCGTCTAAATTTAGAAATTCTACCATCAATCAATCGTTGATTTCGGAAGGATGTATCATTAATGCCAAGGAAATTAAAAGTTCAGTCATTGGAATCCGTTCCAGAATTGGAGAGGGAACTGTATTAGAGAATTGTTATGTGATGGGGAACGATTTTTATCAGGATCTGGACGAACTAAATCGTGAAGCCGCAATCCATAAAATTCATGTTGGTATTGGTGAAAACTGTTTCATACAAAATGCTCTGATTGATAAGAATGTCAGAATTGGAAATAACGTTCACATTAGCGGTGGAAAACATTTGGATAATTTTACGAATGAGTTGTACAGTATCAAAGATGGTATTGTTGTGATTAAAAAAGGAGCTGTTCTCTCTGATAATTTTAGAATTGAATAAAATGCTTAGAATTAATTATTGCCTTAAAAACCAAATATGTCGAAAGTAATTACGCATTCTCTCTTTACCGAATTTGATATTAATTTATTCAAAGCAGGAAAACACTACCAGTTGTACGAAAAATTAGGAGCGCATTTAATTGAAGTTAATGGGGTAAAAGGAGTGTATTTTGCCGTGTGGGCCCCAACAGCGCAATCGGTTTCTGTGGTGGGTGATTTTAATTACTGGACACAGGGCGAACATGCTTTACAGGTGCGTTGGGATTCTTCAGGAATATGGGAAGGATTTATTCCGGAGGTTTCAAAAGGAACTTTGTATAAATATAAAATTCAATCGAATATTGACGGAATCGTTACCGAAAAAGCAGACCCATTTGCTTTGTATTGCGAAAAACCACCTCATACCGCTTCTGTGGTTTGGGATTTGGATTATAACTGGAAGGACGAAAAATGGATGCAATCACGTCAGGAGAATAATGCATTAGATAAACCTCACTCGGTTTATGAAGTGCATTTGGGATCCTGGAAACGTGGCGAACATAATCGCTTTCTAACCTATTTAGAACTGGCAGATGATTTGGTTGAGTATGTAAAGGAAACGGGTTTTACGCATGTAGAATTTATGCCAGTTATGGAATATCCTTACGATCCTTCATGGGGATATCAGCTCACGGGATATTTTGCACCGACTTCGCGTTTCGGGAAACCGCAGGATTTTATGGTTTTGGTAGATAAATTACACCAAGCCGGTATTGGCGTTATTCTAGACTGGGTGCCGTCGCATTTTCCTGATGATGCACATGGTTTAGGCTTTTTTGACGGATCGCATTTATACGAACATCCGGATCGTCGAAAAGGGTATCATCCGGATTGGAAAAGCTTGGTTTTTAATTATGGACGCAATGAAGTTCGCGCTTTCCTCATCAGCAATGCCGTTTTCTGGTTGAAGCATTACCATGCCGATGGTTTGCGTGTGGATGCCGTGGCGTCTATGTTGTATCTCGATTATTCTAGAAACGAAGGGGAGTGGGAACCGAATATTTATGGAGGAAGAGAAAATTTGGATACGATAAGTTTTCTTAAAGAATTCAATGAAGTAATCTATGCTAATTTTGATGGAGTTCAAACTATTGCCGAAGAAAGCACGTCGTTTCCTATGGTTTCCAGACCAACGTTTACAGGAGGTTTGGGCTTCGGGATGAAATGGATGATGGGCTGGATGCACGATACTTTAAAGTACTTTCAAAAAGAAACCGTTTACCGAAAATACCATCAGAACGAGCTGACTTTTTCGATGACTTATGCTTTTACCGAGAATTTTATGTTGCCGTTTTCGCATGACGAAGTAGTGCATGGAAAAAAATCGATTGCCAATAAAATGCCGGGTGATGAATGGCAAAAATTTGCCAATTTAAGATTGCTGTACGGTTATATGTTCACACATCCGGGAGCTAAGTTATTGTTTATGGGATCTGAATTCGGGCAAAGTGATGAATGGAATTTTGAAAAAAGCCTGGATTGGCATTTACTGCAATACGACTACCATTCCGGAATTAAAAAAGTAATTACAGATTTGAATCAATTATATAAAACCCGTCCTGCATTGTATGAAAAACAATTTTCGGGAGAAGGTTTTGAGTGGATCAATTATTCAGACCATCAGAATGCGGTTTTATCGTACATTCGAAAAGGAAACAATCCGAAAGAGAATCTGATTATCGTTGGCAATTTTACGCAGGTAGTGCGTGAAAATTACATAATAGGAATTTCAGAAAAAGGTAAACTGCAGGAAATTTTTAATAGTGATGCTGTTATTTATGAAGGAAGCGGTGTAGGAAATCCGCAGGCATTAACAATAGAGTCATCGCCATATGATGGGAGAGATTATTCCGTAGCTTTAAATTTACCGCCTTTGAGTATCACAGTGTATTCATTTGTTTAGATGGCACACAGATGACACCAATTTAGACTGATAAGCAGAGATTTTACATTTAGAATGTTTAAAGTCAGTATTGTATAGTTGTATTATTAGTTCGTTTAGCAGATAGTCCTATAAAATAGTTGATAAGGATCAGGCAGATTTTGGTAAAATCATTTTAATTCTTTCAATCTGTGGCAGATAAATTGGTTTTAGTTTGTGCAATTCGTGGCAATAGAAAGTAATTTATATTGATGTCAATGAAAATCCATCAAATGCGTCTCATCCATTCGTATTATTGAGTTATTTGTCCGCTTAGCGGACAGTCAATATATTATTTTATCAGTTTCACGTTCTTAGATTATCGATTTGTTGAATTTTTAAGAAGATATTTAACACTCATTCAGAAAAAACGTTTTCGTGAATAATCCTTTTATTTATAGAGGTTTATAATGTTTTTTTGTATGTTTGAAAGGGAGACTAGCGTTATATAATTAATACAGAAATCGACATGATTACAAATACAGCATTAGAATACAAGGGCGATTTATATCCATCAAAAATTATCTCGCATCAACATGAAGGAGATTCTGTTTTTTTTCATACTGACAATAAAGTAATCTTAAAAGTCACTATTCTTAGAGACAGTTTGATTCGCTTTCGTTTTACAACAAAAGGGTATTTTAGTAATGATTTTTCGTATGCCGTCGATAAAACACAGCTTCACGGTTACAACTTTTTAGAGCTCACAGAAGAAGAAGCTTATTTCCAAATCAGAACCAGTAAAGTAAAATGTAAAATTCAAAAAAGAGATTTGCGTCTCGCTATTTACGATTTAAACGATTTTCTTATTCTGGAAGATGAACTTGGTTTTCATTGGGAAGAAAGTTACGAATACGGAGGAAATATCGTAAAAATGAGTAAATCCTCTAAAGACGGGGAGTGTTTTTATGGTTTAGGAGACAAAGCAACACAAATGAATCTAAAAGGCAAAAGACTTGAGAATTTTGCCACCGATCAATATGCTTACCAAAAAGAACAGGATCCGTTATACAAAGTGGTTCCGTTTTATATTGGTTTGCACAACAAATTATCTTACGGAATCTTTTTTGACAATACCTTCAGAACCTTCTTTGATTTTTGTCAGGAAAGAAGAAACGTTACCAGCTTTTGGGCAGAAGGCGGAGAAATGAATTATTATTTCATTTACGGTCCGCGAATGCAGGATGTAGTAACGACTTATACCGATTTGACCGGAAAACCGGAACTGCCGCCGCTTTGGGTTTTAGGATACCACCAATGCAAATGGAGTTATTATCCCGAAAGCAAAGTAAAAGAAATCACTTCAAAATTCAGAGAACTCAAAATTCCGTGTGATGCTATCTATCTCGATATCGATTACATGGAAGGATTCCGATGTTTTACCTGGAACAAAAACTATTTTCCCGATCCTAAAAAAATGGTAGCCGAATTGGCCGAAGACGGTTTCAAAACAGTTGTGATCATTGATCCGGGAATTAAAATAGACAAAGAGTATTGGGTGTATCAGGAAGCCTTAGAAAAAGATTACTTCTGCAAAAGAGCCGATGGGCCTTATATGAAAGGGAAAGTTTGGCCGGGCGAATGTAATTTTCCCGATTACACAAACCCCTTAGTAAGAGAGTGGTGGGCGGGGTTATTTAAAGAATTAATTTCAGATATTGGCGTAAAAGGAGTTTGGAACGATATGAACGAACCCGCTGTAATGGAAGTTCCCAACAAAACATTTCCAACAGATGTACGTCACGTATACGACGGAAATCCATGCAGCCATAGAAAAGCACATAATATTTATGGCACACAAATGGCTCGAGCCACTTATCATGGGGTAAAACGTTTTGTCTACCCTAAACGCCCCTTCGTGATCACCAGATCAGCCTATTCCGGGGCACAGCGTTATACTTCTTCCTGGACAGGCGACAACGTTGCTACCTGGGAGCATTTATGGATTGCCAATATTCAGGTACAAAGAATGAGCATATCCGGAATGGGATTTACAGGTTCTGATATTGGAGGTTTTGCCGAACAGCCTACCGGAGAATTGTACGCCCGCTGGATTCAGTTAGGCGTATTCCACCCATTTTGCAGAACGCATTCTTCCGGAGATCATGGCAATCAGGAACCGTGGGCATTTGATGAAGAGGTCATAAACATTACCCGTAAGTTTGTGAGCCTGCGTTATCAGTTACTCCCATATTTATACACCATGTTCTGGCAGTATATTGAAGAAGGAGTTCCGATGTTAAAACCCTTAGTATATTACGATCAGGAAGATACCCAAACTCATTATCGTAATGATGAATTCATTTTTGGGAATCAAATTTTAGTATGTCCGATACTCGAACCAAATGCTGTCGGCAGACGAATGTACATTCCAAGAGGAGAGTGGTACAATTACTGGACCAACGAGTTTGCAATAGGAGGAAGAGAAGTCTGGATTGATACTAAATTTGATGAAATTCCGGTTTTTGTAAAAGCAGGCGCTGTTATTCCGAAATATCCCGTACAGCAATATGTTGGCGAACTAGAATTTGATGAATTAACACTCGATCTGTATTTTAAACTCGGAAAAGAAAAGTCAGTCGTTTACGAAGACGCACAGGACGGATACGATTATAAAAAAGGACGTTACAGCTTTTTATCTTTCAGAACCATCGGAAAAGAAAAAGAACTGATCATTCAGTTGCACAAAGAAGGAAAGTATGATACACCGTACAGTAAGTATAAAATCAATTTAATCGGACTGCCTTTTAAAGTGACAGAAATTGAAATCGATAATGAGAAAATCGCATTTGACAAGGAAGGTTTTGAACTTAATCATTTTTTAATTGTGGATAAAGAGTTCAACGAACTTCATATTGTTGGGGAATAGTATAATCCTGATATTTTTTTTGGTAATTATATAAAAGTAGAAAAATTAATAATCGTATTTTTGTATGTTGTTATAATACCACTATCATGAGAAAACATCTAGCATCAGGCTTACTTGCCGTTGTTTTAGCGGCCGGTTGTGCGACCAATCCCATCACAGGAAAACAAAGTTTGAATTTTGTTTCAAACAGTGAATTATTTCCATCTTCGTTTCAGCAATACAATACTTTCATATCCGAAAACAAGGTAATTACGGGAACTGCAGATGCGAAAAAAGTAGAATTGGTAGGAGGAAGAATTAAGGCAGCAGCCGAAAAATACCTGATCTACTTAGGACAATCGCAGTATTTGAAAGATTATCGTTGGGAGTACAAACTTGTAGACAATAAAGAGGTGAATGCGTGGTGTATGCCCGGAGGAAAAATTGTGGTATACTCAGGAATTTTACCAATAACACAAAACGATTCCGGTTTAGCTACCGTTATGGGACATGAGGTTTCACACGCTTTAGCAAATCATGGCGCACAAAGAATGAGTGCCGCACAGTTACAGCAAATAGGAAGCGTCGCTTTAGGAGCAGCCACAAGCGGTAAAACCCAGCAAACACAGGAAATATTTGCACAGGCTTATGGTTTGGGGACTCAGGTGGGAGTAATGTTGCCGTTCAGTCGTAGTAATGAAACGGAGGCAGATAAAATTGGCCTAACGTTAATGGCCATTGCAGGTTACAATCCGGATGATGCTATTTCATTCTGGAGCAGAATGTCAGCCAAATCCGGAGGATCGGGAACACCGGAGTTTATGAGTACACACCCTTCAGATGCATCAAGGATTGCCAATATAAGAGCTTTAATACCGGAAGCAAGAGCGACAGCACTTAAAGTTGGAATCATTAAATAGATTTTTTACGATAAAATAGGCAAAGCTATCCTTTTTAGGGTAGCTTTTTTTATGCTGATAATTTATTAATACATGAATTACTGAAAATTGATTTGATTGTAATAAAAAAGAAATAAATTCGTAGCCTGTTAACAAAACCATTACTATGAAGAACCTACAAAAAGGAGATAAGAAATTATTGAATGCCTGGGCATTTTACGACTGGGCCAATTCGGTTTATACACTAACGATTGCATCGGCAGTATTTCCCATATTTTATGAAGCTTTATTTACTGACCGAGATCATTATATTGATGTATTTGGAATGCATCTTAAAAATTCGGCCTTAATTAGTTTTATTACCGCAGCAGCCTTTTTGGTAGTATCTTTTATCTCTCCTTTATTATCCGGAATTGCCGACTATGTGGGGAACAAGAGAGTATTTATGAAATTCTTTTGTTATATGGGAGCCTTGTCTTGCATGGGATTGTATTGGTTTGATCTCGAGAATATTTATGTTGGATTGGCTTTTTATTTCTTAGGATTGCTGGGATATTGGGGCAGCTTGGTTTTTTACAACTCCTATTTACCGGATATTGCTTTTGAAGAGCAGCAGGACAAAATTAGCGCCAAAGGGTACTCGATGGGATATATTGGAAGCGTTATTTTGTTAGTTATCAATCTTGTGATGATAATGGGGGCAGAAGACGATATAGCCAGAATGAAAGCCATGCGCTATTCGTTTATAATGGTTGGGGTTTGGTGGATTCTATTCAGCCAGTATACCTACTATTATCTGCCAAAAGGAAGTAAAGCGAGTGGTCAGAAATTAACTACTTCAGTTGTTTTTAATGGCTTTAAAGAGTTAAAAAAAGTTTGGGCTTTGCTAAAAGATAACATTGCTCTAAGAAGATATTTAAGCGGATTTTTTGTTTCAAGTATGGCGGTGCAAACGGTAATGCTTGTGGCGACTTATTTTGGAGCACAGGAAATTGAGTGGGCAACCAAAGAAGATAGTACCATTGGATTAATAAAATGTATTTTGATCATCCAGTTAGTAGCAGTTGTTGGAGCAGTTTTAACCTCAAGAGCTTCGGCTAAGTTTGGAAACATTCCAACTTTGATTGTTATCAATAGTGTTTGGGCTGTATTTTGTGCTTTGGCGTACTTTATAGTATTACCAATGCATTTTTATGTGATGGCTACCGTTGCTGGATTTGTGATGGGAGGTATTCAGGCATTGTCCCGTTCGACTTATTCAAAATTATTACCGGAAACAGAAGACACCGCTTCTTTCTTTAGTTTTTACGATGTAGCGGAGAAAATCGGAATTGTAATCGGAATGTGTGTTTATGGTATCATCGATCAGATCACCGGAAGTCCGCGTGCCGCAATTGTGATTTTGGCCATCTTCTTCGTTACTGCCATTTTCCTTTTACGAAGAGTGCCAAAAAAGGCACTTTAAAAAGCTGCTCTGTGAATGAAGTATAATGAATAACACGAATTGTCACTAAGCATTGGCTCGCCTTTTAGAATTTGTGCAAATTCGTGGAATTCGTGTTCAAACTAAAGCTTTAAAAAGTTCCTCTATTTTTATTTTATTTAGATTTAAGCTGCGCATTGATTTTTACAAGCATTTGTACAGCATTTTCGTTTTTAGGATTTAACTCCAACGATTTTAAATAATTCTCTTTAGCAGGAACTAATTGTCCAATGGCTTCATAAATTTCACCCAAGCTGTCAAAAGCATTCGCAGAAGCCGGATATTCGGAACAATTAAGAGCAAAAATCTGAACCGAAAGATCCGTTAGTTTCTTATTAAATAAATTATAACCAAAATTGTTTAAATCGTCTTCAAAATTGTAATCAGGATATTTTAATCTTAATTTTTTAAATTGATTGACAGCAGTTTCAAACGTATTCTCACTGAATATCTCAATTAACTGAGTCTGAGGTGTTCTGATTTGTTCCAAGCTAAGCTGCAAAAATCGCGTGGTACTAGCTGCACGTGTGATCGTTATGGCTTGTAATTTATGGTTGAGTAAGTTAAAATGTATCTCGTTGGGATAATTATCGATTTTAAAAGTATTGTTTCCTAAGTAATGCATCTTAGTTTTTTCAGTATCAAAATTCTCTTTTAAAAATGGAGAGTAAAGATAAAGACTACTATTTTCTTCCTCAATTTTAGAGGTTCCCATTCCGTCATATCCATACAGAAATTCAGTATAATACCCTTTTATGGCATTTTTTAATTCTGATGGAATTTTGATTGAATTCGTTTTTATAGACTTTGCCCAGTTTAGTTTTGTGATGACTTCTTTTTCGATGTACGCCATTACGGGAAGCCTGTTAGGTTTATCACCATTGGCTAAAACGACAATTCCGTTACCATTCTTCATGGTAGCAAGTAACTCTCCGCCGGTTCCGGTATTAGAGCCATCATGCGAGAACCAGTCCAGATTTCCGTATCCAAGACTGCGCTGCCATCCGTAACTCCATCCTCTTGGACCTTTCATTGTCACCAGGTTTGTAACCTTTTCAGCCACAGCTTTAGAAATTACTTTTCCTTTACCCGCAAGTGCTTTTTGCAATTCAATCGCAATTAAGGCCAGATCAGTAGGAGTAGACCACAATCCCGAAGGTGCAACTTGTGGCGTTATAGGAATTCCTGTTCGGATTATTTTACCATTACTATTATGTACTTTAGCAGTATTTGTCAGAAAACCATTTTCATTGGGCTGAATCATGGTTGAATTCTGCAAATGCAAAGGATCAAGCAACTGTTCTTTGACAATTTGTGCCAATGGCTTTTTGAAATGATCTTCCAGAGCACATTGAATAACTACATAACCGCCACCGCTATATTGCCACTCGGTTTCAGGTTTGAAAAGAAATTCGATAGGCTTTTTAGATCGGGTTAATAATTTACCCTGCAGACTTTCTACAATTGAGGGAATGGAATCTCCCTGATAATAATCTTCGAAACCGCCCTGACTTGTTCCGGCTGTATGAGATAAAAGGTGTTTCCAGGTAACGGGTGTTTTTTGAGTAAAGTCGCTTTTAGGCAATTGCCATGATTTTAGATACTGAGAGATAGGGGCATTAAGGTCGATTAATCCTTTTTCCTCTAAAATTGTACAAACAATAGCGACGATAGGCTTTGAAATGGAGGCAGTAGAAAAAGCAGTATTCAAATCAATTTTTTCTCCTGTATCCGCTGCTTTTACACCACATTGATTCGTCCAGATTACTTTGTAATTTTCAAAAACTGCAACACTTAATCCTTTAAGATTGTATTTTGACATCATTTCTGGGGTACCATTTTTTAAGCTGTCCAAAGATTTGATTTTTTCAGAAATAGTTGTTTCCTGAGAAAAGGAAAAGGTATAAGAGGTAATCAGAAGTAAAACTAAAAAAGTTTGTTTCATTAGTAATGATTTTGGATTGCGGTACCGCTTTGAAAGTATAAGGCTCAATAATAAAAGAAAAGTAAGCTGTTTGTTCTTTGATTTGATGATGATAAATATTCTTTTATTATTGAGCTTTTATAGAATTAAGCTTTTGAGATACTTCCTGATCCCGAAACTTTTACACTTCTTTTTTCTGGATTTCCGCTGTATCTGACATCGCCGGATCCTGAAACTTTTGCACTTATACTTTCAGTACAGTTTACGCGAACGTCTCCTGATCCCGAAATGGTTACTTCAGTATTTTTTGTTTTAAGATTTGTGGCATCGATATCTCCGGAACCTGATAATATGGTTGAAAAATTCGCTGCATTTCCTTTTAAATTTACATCACCTGATCCGCTTAAAATAAATTCAAGATCGTTGGAGTCTAAAGTCAGATTAAAGTTTCCTGAGCCTGATAATCTTGCCTTAAATTTGTCACTTTTAATTGGATTTTTAGTGCGGATGTCTCCTGAACCTGCAAGGCTCAATTGAGATATGGTTTCAAAAGGTATCGTCATTTCGATCTTTTTTCCAAGACTTGGGGAGAGATTAACGCCTTTCTCAACGTAAACTTTTAAAATATTATTCTCCACTTCAACTTTTATGGCGGCCAATAAATTTTGTTCCCCTTCCAGTGTAATTTTTCCTTCTTTCCCTGCTACTAAATCCACATCAAAAAAACCGGAAATTTTTATACCATCATAATCAGAAGTGGTTCTGGTTTCAGAAACGACATTGCCATTTCCTTTTATCTTTTTATTAGACCATTGAGCATTTGCAATAAAACTGAATAAAAATGCACTGCAAACGAATAATTTAACTGATGTTTTCATTGTTTTGATTGTTTTAGATTGTTATTTTTTGATTAATGCAGCATTACCATAGCTGGTAGTTACCGTTATTTTGCTTTGTCCTTTTTTCTTGTTGTAACCGCTTATTTTTTTAGCACTGCCTTTGCTTTCCGTCACCGATGTTTCTAATGAACTGTCGTACTTGATACTCCCATATCTGGTGTTAATGTCAAAATCAAAAGAAAGATCAGCGCTGTAACCCAGTGATACATTCGTGTAGCTGCTCGTAACATTCACATTCTTTTTTTTCTCATTTAGAGTATCCACATTTATCTTTGAATAAGCAGTGTCAATATTCAAATTACCGGTGAGCTCCCCAACAGAAACACTTAAGTAATTTCCGGAACCCGTCAGCGAACTGATTTTTTGAAGTTTAAAAGTAGAGTAATTACTATCGTATTTAATATTCTGGCCTTCATCAAGCAAATACAAATCAGTGTAATTGGAGTCTATATTTAAGTTTCCGGAATGTGTTATTTTCAGGTTAGAATAGCGCGCTTCAATATTTCCGTTTTTGATAGATTCAATGGTTGAGTTCTCGCAATAGCCAATTTCAATTCGATTGCTGGAACCATTTAGTTTCCCTAACGTTATTTTTCCGTATTTACAAGTAATATCTGTGGTAGATTCTAAACTCAGCGTTGTGATATCTCCATACTTATTATTAAGTTTTACCGAACCGTTTTTCGGAATCTTAATGACATAGTTAATTTCAAAGAAATCAGCACTTCCTTTACTTCTTAACGAAGAATTTCCAAGATTTGTCACTGCAGTAACCATCGATTTAAGGGCAGTAATGTCAACATCAATACTGTTAATTCTTTGGTTTGCCCAACTTTCATTTTTGCTGGTTGCCTTTATAGTAATGTCAATGTCGATTTTATCCTCATTCCAGGTACTGACCGTGATGTCTCCGTATTTGTTGTCAATATCAATACCTGCGTTCGAATTTACGATATAGGTTTTTTTAATGTTCTTTTGCTTAGTGATGTAACTATTATCATCGTTTGAGAATCCTAAAAAAGGAAGCAAAAGGAATAGGATGAGTATTTTATAATGTTTTTTCATGTGTAGTGTTAGTTTTAAAATTTTCATTTTCTTCAATGCGTTTCAATACTGTTTGTAAAAAGGAAATACGTGTTTCCAGGTTACTGATCATGGCATAAATAATTTGTTTGTTTTCGCCGTTTTTCTGCAATTCTTTCATGATTTTTGCATAATCGGTATCAAACACCTTCATTTGTTTTAAGGCATCGTTAATAATCTGTTCATTCTGAGGAGAACTTTTTTCTTTTAATTTTACTAGCTCATTATCGATTAAAATACTGAATATCGAATCGGTTCTTTTGGCTTCCTTTGAAGCAAACTTATACTGTTTAGGCTCCTGGTAACTGTTGTAGAATATAGATACCCCCAACAATACCACAATTGAAGCAGCAATGGCCCAGACCGCATGATTTTTCTTCTTAGGTTGTTTTTTGTTTAATTTATTTAAGAAATCAAGCTGATGGTCAGAAGTTAATTCGGCTACATCCCATTGGTTCTCAAACTTTTTGAATAATTGATCTAAATCGTCATTTTCCTTTTTCATATCTCCTCTAATTTTTTTCGTAAACTTTCTTTTGCTCTGCTTAGCGTCGTCCGGCAATTAGCATAACTGATGTTTAATATTTCACTAATTTCCTCCTGATCATAACCCTCAATATAAAAAAGGGTTAAAACCATACGATAATTGTCTTTCAGGTTTGAAATCGTATCTAAGACTTGTTTTACTTTAAGTGAATTCAGGTCAATGCTGTCACTTAATACACTGTCATTTTCCTCTATTTTATAAAGGGTTTTAGTCAAATCTTCTGCCTGAAAAGCATTATTCTTTTTATAAAAATCAATACTGTAATTGATGATTATTCTTTTTAACCACGCACCAAATGCTACTTCTTGTTTATAGTCATTGATTTTTGTAAAAGCTTTCAGAAAACCTTCCTGCATGACGTCCTGTGCAAAATGTTCATCTTTCACAATGCGGAATGCCACATTGTACATCGCTTTACAATAACGATTGTAAACTTCGAACTGCGCTTTTTGGTTGTTCTCCTTACAAAGCGTGATTAATTCTTCGATATTCTGGTTAGTTATACTCAAGTAATTGTTGCTAGTTTTTAATAATGACTTTGCTTTTTTAGGTTTGTTACAGTTTTGATAAAATTAATTTTATTTTTTTTTAAAATAATTGTCTTTCTTAGGTTATTTAACTTCTATCATACAATTTCAAAACTTTCTTTTTTGCTTTTGGCACAATGATTGTCTATTTTTACCGCTAATCTTGTAAATGAAATACTTTGCATAGATTTAGCTAAAACTAGCGCCTGTAAAGTTATATTTGCGGTTAGTATGAAATATTTAATGACAAAACGACTTATATACTATTATGTCAAACCATAAAATACTCACAATTGACAATCTGTCACTTCAGGAATTTGACTCAGAAGCAGATTTGATTCCATTATTAACTCCGGAAGACGAAGAGGAAATGAATAACGAAGAGCTTCCGCTCTCGTTGCCTATTTTACCATTGCGCAATACCGTTTTATTTCCGGGAGTTGTTATTCCGATTTCGGCAGGAAGAGATAAATCAATCAAATTAATTAATGATGCCAATGCCGGCGGAAAAATTATTGGTGTGGTTTCTCAAATTAATGAAGAAGACGAAGACCCGTCAAAAGATGATATTCATAAAATTGGAACCGTAGCAAGAATTCTTCGCGTTTTAAAAATGCCTGATGGAAACGTAACCGTAATTCTACAAGGTAAAAAACGTTTTGAAATTGACGAAGTAGTTTCAGAAGAACCTTATATCACTGCCACGATCAAAGAAGTTTCAGAAGAACGTCCGACAGAAGATGATACCGAATTTACCGCAATTTTAGATTCAGTAAAAGAACTGGCGATTCAAATTATAAAAGAAAGTCCAAACATTCCGTCAGAAGCTACTTTTGCGATTAAAAACATTGAAAGCCAGTCGTTTTTAATCAATTTTGTTTCTTCCAATATGAATTTATCCGTAAAAGAAAAACAAGGTTTGTTATCGATAAACGGATTAAAAGAACGCGCGCTTGAAACTTTGCGTTACATGAACGTGGAACTGCAAAAATTAGAATTAAAGAACGACATTCAGTCAAAAGTTCGTTTTGATTTAGACCAGCAGCAGCGTGAATATTTCCTTCACCAGCAAATGAAAACCATTCAGGAAGAATTGGGAGGCGTTTCGCAGGAGGAAGAAATGGATGAAATGGGATTGAAAGCCAAAACCAAAAAGTGGGACGAGAAAACGCAGAAACATTTCGAAAAAGAATTGTCTAAAATGCGTAGAATGAACCCGCAATCTCCTGATTTTGGAATTCAGCGTAACTACCTGGAATTATTTTTAGAATTGCCTTGGGGTGAATATTCTAAAGATAAATTCGATTTAAAACATGCACAAAAAGTATTAGATAAAGATCATTTTGGACTTGAAGAAGTAAAGAAAAGAATGATTGAACATTTGGCTGTATTGAAACTTCGTAACGATATGAGATCGCCAATTATTTGTTTGACAGGACCTCCGGGAGTTGGTAAAACTTCTATCGGTCGTTCGGTTGCTGAAGCTTTAGGACGTGAGTACGTACGTATTTCCTTAGGTGGTTTACGTGATGAAGCTGAAATTCGCGGACACAGAAAGACTTATATCGGTGCTATGCCGGGACGAATCATTCAGAGTTTGAAAAAAGCCGGAACTTCGAACCCTGTTTTTATACTGGATGAGATTGATAAATTGTCAAGCGGTAACAGTGGAGACCCTTCTTCTGCTTTGTTAGAAGTATTAGATCCGGAGCAAAACAATGCTTTTTACGACAACTTCCTTGAAATGGGGTATGATTTGTCTAAAGTAATGTTTATCGCAACTTCAAACAATATGTCAGCCATTCAACCGGCATTACGCGACAGAATGGAAGTAATCAAAATGTCCGGTTACACCATCGAAGAAAAAGTTGAAATTGCCAAAAGACACCTTTTTCCGAAACAATTAGAGGCACACGGATTGACAGCTAAAGATTTGACCATTGGTAAAAAACAACTGGAAAAAATCGTAGAAGGATACACACGCGAATCCGGAGTTCGTAATTTGGAAACTAAAATTGCTCAGGTCATTCGTAATGCAGCAAAAGCAGTTGCGATGGAAGAGGAGTACAATAAAAAAGTAACCGACGAAGATATCGTGACCGTTTTGGGGGTACCAAGATTAGAACGCGATAAATATGAAAACAACGATATTGCAGGAGTAGTGACAGGTTTAGCCTGGACGAGTGTGGGTGGAGATATTTTGTTTATCGAATCTTTGATTTCTGAAGGAAAAGGAGCTTTGACCATTACCGGAAACCTTGGTAATGTAATGAAAGAATCGGCTACAATTGCTTTAGAATACATCAAAGCCAATGCTAAAAAATTAGGCTTGAATGTTGAATTGTTTCAAAAGTACAATATCCATTTACACGTACCCGAAGGCGCAACACCAAAAGACGGCCCAAGTGCCGGAATAGCCATGTTGACCTCTTTGGTTTCATTACTTACACAAAAGAAAGTAAAGAAAAGTTTAGCCATGACAGGTGAAATTACGCTTCGAGGTAAAGTCTTACCGGTAGGCGGAATTAAAGAAAAAATCCTGGCAGCAAAAAGAGCCAATATTAAAGAGATCATTTTATGTCATGAAAATAAAAGCGACATTGATGAAATTAAAGCCGAATATTTAGAAGGACTTACTTTTCATTATGTGAAAGAAATGAGTGAAGTTTTGGCTTTGGCATTGACGGATCAGAATGTTAAGAACGCGAAAACGCTGAAATAAAGTATATACTTAATCTTCAATACAAAAATTCCAAAATCCAAATTCCAATCTGAGACCTCAGTTTTGGAATTTGGATTTTTTTATTGGAATTTATTTTTATCGTATTTTATTTTTATAATTGATATAATTTTATCTTCGCACTTGCGTTATCCCTCTATAGGATCGCCCCAAAAGAATGTTAAAACAATTTGTTTTATTTTTATTAGTAACAATTTGCTCCATTAGTTATGGGCAAATAGGAGGGCGTCACACCTATCAGTTCTTGAATTTAACGACTTCTCCAAGACAGGCAGCGTTAGGAGGAGAAACCATCACGATTTATGACGAGGATGTCAATCAGGTGATGTCTAACCCAGCAGCTTTAAATGAAGATATGGACAATCGTCTTGCTTTGAATTATGGGAGTTATTATGGAGAAGCTTCTTATGGAACCGCTTCGTATGCCTATACTTACGACAGACATGTGCAGACATTCTATGCAGGAGTAAGCTATGTCAATTATGGTTCATTTGAAGGTTATGATGAAAATGGTCAGGCCACTTCTAATTTTACTGGGAGTGAGGGCGCACTTTCATTAGGGTATGCTTATAATGTTCCTTATACTGATCTGCATATTGGAGCAAGCGCCAAGTTAATAACTTCAACTTTAGAGAGTTATAATTCGATGGGAGGAGCAATTGATTTAGGTTTTTTGTATGTAATTGAAAAAAATGATGTAAATTTGGGTTTGGTAATCCGTAATATAGGTACACAGTTTACAACGTATTCGGGAATAAAGGAAAATTTACCATTTGAAATCGTGGCTGGAGTTTCTCAGGAATTAGAGCATGTGCCCCTTCGCTGGCATCTTACATTAGAAAATTTGCAACAGTGGAACATCTCTTTTTCGAATCCCGTTCGTGGGGGAACCGGCATAGATGGATCAACAAACAAAGAAAAAGTTTCGTTTTTAAACAACGCATTAAGGCATGTTGTTTTAGGAGTGGAGCTTTTCCCAAAAAAAGCATTTAATTTGCGTTTAGGATATAATTTTAGAAGGGGAGAAGAATTACGGGTGAATGAACAACGTAATTTTTCAGGAGTGTCAGTAGGATTTGGATTAAAAATGAACAGGTTAAAATTTAACTATTCTTATTCCAGATATACGTTAGCAGCAAATACAAGTCTTTTTGGTCTAATTTTAAATTTTCAGTAATGATATGAAAATACTTAGTTTGTTTTTGTTTTTAACAGTAGGTGTTTTTACGGGTGCAAAACACTACTATAAAAAAGAAACCGCTATTTCCACTTTGGAAGTAGAGCGTATGAATCTTAGAGTAAACGAAATAAAAAACATGATGAGTATTGATTCTAAATACAATACCAAAATTGCTTTTTTCGTTGATATGAGCATACCATCAGGCAAAAATCGTTTTTTTGTTTACGATCTGGTAAACAGTAAAATTATCGATCAGGGGCTTGTAGCACATGGTTCAGGATCAGAAACGGGTGTAAAAGGGAATTTACGTTTCAGTAATACTCCTAATTCCAATTGCACTGCTTTAGGCCGATATGTGATTCAGAAATGTTATAAAGGAATCTTCGGAAAAGCCTATAAATTAAACGGTCTGGATGAAACCAATAATAATGCTTTAAAAAGAGCTATAGTGTTACATTATTACTCGGCAGTTCCTTATGAAGAACAAGACTATTACATCAGTAACAGCCATGGCTGTCCAATGGTGAATGAACAGTTCTTTAAAAGACTCGAAAAATATATAGATTGTTCTAAGTCAAATATCATTCTGGATGTTTATTATTAGAAAAACTTAGAATAAAATTTCAATACACTTAAATCTTATATTGCTGTTGTTTTTCCTTCAACAGCATTTTTTTTGCCTCGATTTTATCTGTTTTTCCAACTTAATTCATTGTTTTAGTATTGTAATATGAAGAAAATCTTTATTGGTTTATTGGTTTTACTTTTGATTTTCGCGGGATATAGAATCCTCAGGAAAGACCATACTGCATCTCCTTCAGTAGCAAGAACAATTGATATTATAAAAATAAATGAAGTCCGGAGCATTATAAAAAACAATCCAAAATACAATGACAGATATGCTTTTTTTATAGATATGAAAATTCCTTCCGGTAAGAATCGCTTTTTTATATACGATCTAAAAAATAATAAAATTATTGATAAAGGTTTAGTAGCTCATGGTTTAGGATCTGAGACTAAAGTAAAAGGTAAACTAAAATTTAGTAATGTCCCTAATTCACTCAGTACTTCGTTGGGGAGATATGCTGTTGGCGGGCATTATAATGGAAAGTTTGGCAAGGCCTATAAATTATACGGATTAGATACTACAAATTCCAATGTATTTGATCGTGATATTGTTTTCCATTATTATTTTGATGTTCCGTATAAAGAGCAAAAAGGATATATTTGCAACAGCTATGGATGTCCGATGGTGAACAAAAAGTATTTTGAACGAGTGGCTAAAATAATTGATACTTCCGGATCCGATATTGTGATGAGTATTTATTATTAAGTCCGAACCAAAACAGTAAACAAGTTTAAATTAAAAAAATAAAAAATTGAAAAAAATTACCATTGCAATTGATGGATTCTCCTCTACAGGAAAGAGTACTTTGGCCAAACAATTAGCGAAAGAGTTAGAATATGTTTATGTAGATACTGGAGCAATGTACCGTGCCGTAACGTACTTTGCCATGCAAAATCAGCTTATTGCAGCCGATTTTTTTGATAAAGTAGCCCTTATAGCGGCTTTACCGAACATTCAGTTAGAATTTAGATTTAATGCCGATCTTGGTTTTGCCGAGATGTATCTTAATGGCGAAAATGTGGAGAAACAAATCAGAACCATCGAAGTTTCCAGTTTCGTTAGTAAAGTAGCAGAAGTTTCTGAAGTACGTTCTAAATTAGTGGAACAACAGCAGGAAATGGGAAAAAATAAAGGTATTGTAATGGACGGAAGAGACATTGGTACCGTAGTGTTTCCAAATGCTGAACTTAAAGTATTCATGACCGCCAGTGCCGAAACCCGTGCACAGAGACGTTTTGATGAATTACAGCAAAAAGGAGATAACGTTTCTTATGAAGACGTCCTGAAAAATGTAGTCGAGAGAGATTATATCGATACACATCGTGAAGATTCTCCTTTAATTATTGCCGATGATGCGATAGAAATAGATAATTCTTACTTAAACAGAGAAGAACAGTTTACAGCAGTACTGGAATTAGTAACAGATGTTGTTAAAACAATTTAATTTTTTGTAGATATCATTTTTAATGGTAGTTTTACCGCTTCATTTATTTTAAAGACAATTTCATCATATGGGAATTAAAAACAGGTTGATTATAATGAGCTTTCTTCAATTTTTTGTTTGGGGAGCCTGGCTTATAACAATTGGAAATTATTGGTTTGGAACTAAAAACTGGGAAGGAACCCAGTTTGGTTTGGTCTTCGGAACCATGGGAATTGCTTCTTTATTCATGCCCACCTTAACCGGGATTATTGCGGACAGATGGATTAATGCAGAAAAACTGTATGGTGTCCTGCACATTTTATATGCAGTAGTTTTATTTACTATTGCACATATTACCACCCCAGATCATTTTATATACGTAATGTTTGCTGCAATGTGTTGCTACATGCCCACCATTGCTTTGAGTAACTCGATTTCGTATACTTCGCTAAAATTGAACAATAAAAACATCGTAAAAGATTTTCCACCTATCCGTGTTTGGGGAACCGTTGGTTTTATTGCCGCAATGTGGATCACTAATTTAAGTGGAAGTAAAGCGACAGAATATCAGTTTTACATCGCCGGTGTAGGTGCATTAATTCTTGGAATTTATGCTTTTACATTACCAAAATGTGAGCCACAGCGTCTGACAAAAGAAGATGCTTCACTAGTTGAAACTTTAGGATTGGAAGCTTTTAAGTTGTTTGGAAACTACAAAATGGCTCTGTTCTTTGTATTCTCTATGTTTTTAGGCGGGGCTTTACAATTGACGAATGCTTATGGAGACGTATTTTTAGACGAATTCAAACATTTTCCTAAATATGCAGATTCTTTTGTAATCCAGTATTCGACTATCATCATGTCGATCTCTCAGGTTTCTGAAACATTATTTATTCTCGCAATTCCATTTTTCTTAAGACGTTTTGGAATCAAACAGGTAATGCTGATTAGTATGTTGGCCTGGGTACTGCGTTTCGGATTATTTGGTTTTGGAGATCCTGTAGGCGGTTTATGGATGATCATATTGTCATGTATTGTGTACGGAATGGCATTTGATTTCTTCAATATCTCAGGTTCTTTATTTGTTGAAAGCAATACGGATTCGAAAATACGTTCGTCTGCGCAAGGATTATTTATGATGATGACCAATGGTGTAGGAGCCGTTTTAGGAAGTTTAACTTCAGGTTGGGCTATTGATCGTTTCTTTACCAAATCATTTGCAAATACTACTGAGTTAGCTGGATTTTTGCAAACTGACAGCACAAATTCAATAATGTTGGAATTTGTAAAAAAGCAAGGTAATTCTGTTTCTAGTGATGGAGTTTTTGCTAACCCTATATTAATGAAAGACTGGCAAACCATCTGGCTGTCATTTGCCGCTTATGCCTTAGTAATTGCAATTGCATTTGCGATTTTGTTTAAACACAAACATGACCCGAAAGAATTAGAGAATTTAAGTCATTAAAAATATAAGACACTGTCTGAGATCCCGTTTTCAATTGATGAAAACGGGATTTTTTTTGAAATAAGCCGCATCGTTAATTGACTTCGATGCGATTAAATTGAAACAGCTCATTTTTGGCGGATTTTGCTGTAATATAGTATTGTCCAACAGGCAAATCAATTTCAATTGTGTTGTTTTTTGGAGCTACTAAGATAGATTGAATCGGAATTAGTAAATCTGCATTTTTAGTCACATTATACTCTTCTAATAGGAAAACGTCAACCAATAGTGCTTCGTTTTTAAATTGTGAGAGCTTCTGGTCTTTCAGATTAACTTTTTTAAAAGTCTGATTAGGGTAAACAGACTGCAGGTTCGCTTCAAGATTATTGATTACAAAATAATCAGCACTTGATTTCATTAAAGTATCTTTTGCAAATACAGCTTTAGGAAGTAAAACTAGTTTTTCTTTTGTATCCATCATAACAGTTTCCTGATTGATGGTAATGGGATCTATGTTCGAGTATTCCTTTAAATAATTGGCCATAAGACGCTTTTTTCCTACTTCTTCCAGATGACCATGACCTACATAAATGAAAATTTTTGCCTTTGGATCTTTTTCCAGTATTCTCATGATATTTTTAGCTTGACCTATTTCCCGGTCTACCTTCTGATCAGAATTTTCATGCCCCACTAAAGTAAATCCCATAGCATTTGCTTTTCTTACGAAATGGCCGAAATAAGGGTCTTTAATATAAAATCCATTTCTAGCATTTGGAACGGGCGCTGTATTGGTACTATAGTTTGGAACAAAGGTCTCCATAGAAATCACAGTGAATCCTTTTTGTTTTAAAACATCCAAAAGATTTAGTGCAAACAACCGATGTTTGGGATAAAAATGATCCTCATTGAGTATAATAATCTGATTGCTGTTAGCGAGATCTGCAATTGCTGCGATTACAGATTCGTCTCTTTTGACCTCATTTTTAGTTAGAGAATTTAGAACAGTTTGTTTAAAATCACTTTTATCGCTTTCATGTTCTTTAAGCAGTAAATTATATTCTTTATTATTACCTATAAATGAATTGATCGTCAGGTATAAAGGGGTCTTTAACATTATTTTTTTTGGATCTTTTATAGGTACCTGCTTTATTTTTTCTCTTCCCTGCAGGTAGTTTTTATGAGATTCAGAGGTATAATAATTAAATAGCTGCATATAAGACAATTTATTCAAAGAGGTACTGTCCAGATGGACCCTTCGGATATTTTCGCTAGCCTTTTCCAAATGATTGGAATTACCAGACATTCGTGTAAGTGAAATGATTTTTTTTGCTCCCTTTTGTTTTTCAAAAATTATAATGCCATTGATACTATCATTTCGAACTAATTTTTCGTGAACAATAGTGTCAGTTGGTTTTTCAATCTTTTCAAAGAAATAATAGCTTTCTAAATTTTGATTCGTTTTATAACTAAGTATTGCCTTTGCGGCAGATATATCTTTATAATTCCCAATTTGCTTCCTTAGTGTACTTCTATTAATCTTAGAAAGATCTTTATAGCTCACATTTTCCGGTATGTCGATGGAAACATCCAGTAATGTATTGTAGAATAAATCGCCTTTGTTTTTATCGCCGGCAATATAATTGTGCTGTATAACATTTTGCTGGCCGGTTTTGCACCCAACCAATAGTAAAAAACAACTTGCGGAATAATAATATTTGTGAAATTTGATGGGAGTTAATTTTATCATAGTTTTAGAAGAATAGAATAACAAATGTAAGACAAATCGCCATTGTTTTTTCCCCGGCGGAAAATAAAAGCAGTTAACCGAACAATACTATTTAGAAATCTGACAGGAATTAATTTTATCATATTTTTTGAAGTATGAAACAACAAATATCATTGCTTTCTAAAGGTTTGCATGCCGATTTATTATCGTAAATCTATACTATATTAGCCCGTTAAGAGAATTAATTCTAATAGGCTTCTGATCTCGACTTTGTTTGACACGAAATGTTACAGCAACTATGAGATTAATGTAACTTAATGGTTAACAGGATTGTTTTTTTTAGTGGATGATAAAATTGTACAGGAAAAAAGCCGTGAAGTACAATTTGTCTTACTTTTTTATGAGATATCTTTGTTTGTGTAATGAGAGGAGAATGTCATCTAATAAATAAAAGTATGAGAAATAAAATCGCCGGATCTGCTGTTTTTTATATTGCATTACTGAAATTTCTAACGTCAAATGCTCAAATTCATTCAGAGAAACCTGTTTTTCATTATTCCGTAATGGACGCGTTACGCAATGGTGCTTATACAGGAGAATTTACTATTGCCGAGTTGAGAGAAAAGGGAAATTTCGGAATAGGGACTTACAATTATTTAGATGGCGAAATGATCGTACTTGAAGGTATTTGTTATCGGGTAGATGCTTCCGGAGCAGTTAGTATTGCTGAAACCAGTCTTCAGACACCATTTGCTTCTGTGGCATTCTTTAAATCCGATGTTGAGTTTGAACTCTCCAACGTAAAAAACATCGAAGAACTTCAGAATGAGGTGATAAAAAGACTACCGTCTTCTAATAAACTTTATGCCATACGTATTGATTGTACATTTGAGATTATTACTGTAGGCAGTGCCAAACGTCTTGGTGAAAATGAAACTACCGGATTAGCCGAGCTAATGAAATCAAGACCTTTGTACTCAAAAGAACATGTTTCTGGAACAATGGTTGGTTTTTACAATCCGCCTTATTTTTCAGCGATTGATTTGTCTCCGTTTCATTTTCATTTTATTTCAAAAGACCGTACTTATGGCGGACACGTGATGTCTGGTAAATTGACTGCAGCAGCCATAAAAGTAAGTCTTGATCAAAAACCGGGCTGTGAGGTTATTTTGCCACAGCAGAACAGTGTCTTCAACAAACCGTGGACAAAAGAAAACAATGTTAAAAGCGCTTATTAAAAAGACCGCTTATTAAATTTTAAAAATCAAAAAACATGACAAAATTAAAATTAGCAATTTCTGCAATGATTTTGCTCGGTACTGCTATGGCAGCACAGCAGACGAAAGAAATCCAACATCTAAAATTTGATAATTTGGGATGGGAACAATTGGGGGATAAATTACATCGTAAATACGTGTATGGGGAGCAAGGGATGCTGGCGTTGTTTAAGATGGATAAAGGGGCCAAAGTACCACTCCATCAACATCCAAATGAGCAAACGACTTATATTACAAAGGGAAGCGTAAAAGTGACCATGCAAGGTAAAGAGTACATAGTTAACACCGGAGAAGTATTGATTATTCCGGGCAATATACCGCATGAATTTGAATGTCTGGAAGACGGAACATTAGACATTGATTTTTTTGCTCCTCCGCGCAAAGACTGGATTGAGGGAACTGCCAGTTATTTCGGGAATTCAAACACAACAGCAGCAGCTCTCGAAGTAGTTGCCGCTATGGATATACGCCCGGGTGACGTTGCTGTATCAGCCGAGGGTCGTGTTTTTGCAACCATTCATCCGTTAGGAAGTCAGAAGATGCAATTGGTAGAAATTGTAAACGGAAAAGCGATTCCTTACCCATCTGTAGCTTATCAGAAATATAACGCAAAAGCAACCGATACAAAATTTGATGCGATGTTAGGACTAATCTTTGATAAAAACAATCAGTTATGGGTTACCGATATGGGACTCGAATTAGGTAAATCCAGACTTTGGGCCTTTGACATCAGTAAGAATAAGGTAGTTCAAAAAATTGAATTGCCTCAAACTGTTGCGCCTAAAGGTACATTCACGCAGGATGTTGCCATTGATGAAAAAAATGGTTTTGCTTACTTAGCCGATATTGCCAACCCAGGTATTATTGTTTTGAATCTGAAAACAAAAAAAACACGTCGATTTAGCGGACATACTTCTTTACAGGCAGAAAACAAAGACATGATTATTGACGGGAAAGTGATCTATTTTGGCGGAAAACCGGCGCGTGTAGCTATTGACCCGATTACACTTTCAAATGACAGGGAAACAATCTTTTTTGGAGCTATGAATGGAACTTCCTGGTATAGTGTACCGGCTAGATTATTCAGAGAAGGAAAAAGTGATGCTGAAATTAATAAGGCAATAAGAAAAGCAGGTAACAAACCTTTTAGTGACGGTGCTTTGACAGATGAATATGGAAATCATTATTTTACGAATCTGCAAGAACACTCCATAACAAAACTGGACATTTCAGGTAAATTGACTACGGTCGTACAGGATGCTCAAAAAATGCAATGGCCGGACAATGTTTATAAAGGACCTGATGGTTGGATGTACATTTCAGTCAATCAGCTCAATAGTTCGCCAGCTTTTACAGGTGCGGACGATCAGGGAAAACCTCCTTATTATATTTATCGTTTCAAACTGTAAATCAATCTTTTATATTTTGTATGATAACAATAGTGCTTGTATCCGATTGATTTTACCGAATATTATCATTTTATAACCGATTATTACGTAAGTGATAACGCATTTTTAAAACGTGTCGTCAAATAGTACGAATAGACTTACTTTTGAACAAACAGTATCACCCTTTTATAGATTCTGTTGGTGTTCGTAAAGTAAAAGTTAATCTTTAATAATAAGCAATAAAAAAATAGTCAGTGTAGTAATGCTATTTTGCGTTCTTGTGGCAAATGCTCAAGATAAGGAAAAAAAAAGTGAAACTAGAGTAGGGTAAACATGGCTTTTGGTATAAGTGGAGTCAAATACAAGAATGCGAAGTCTACCACATTTGGAATGTTTGAAGTAGCTTACCGTTACAACATTAGGGGAAAATTTAAGGCAGGAGGTGATTTGAGTTACCTTAGAACCGAAGATAAATTTGAAAAAAGCAAAACATTTGGGGCCTTCGTGGAGTTGGGTTTTGGATATAAAGGAATTGCTACGGCAGGGCTTAATTATAAATTTTAAAGAAAGATTTAACAAGTAGACTAACTAGAACCAATTATTAAAATTTAACCATTTTTAAGAGGGGAGAAATCTCCTCTTTTTTTTGTCATTACGCTGGATTTTTCACAGCAACTAGCTCACTGGAATACTTATACCAATGTGTTAAATTAATAAGATTCTTATTCGAATTAAATGGTATTTGAAAATAAAGGTATTGATATTCAGGGTTATGTGTTTTTTAACTTAGAGTATATTCCACATTTACACTAAAAGTTATCAATTATTCCACAGTTGATGCACTTATTGAAATCGGCATTTGAGTCCCATAAGACCACCCTATATTTGTACTCAGAAAGCAAGTTTTATCAACTAACAGCTCCTTTAAGAATTAAACAACAGGCAAGCCATGATGATTTGTATATCATAAACTTTGATCTTAGCGAAGAGTTCAACTGGATTCAGATTCGTGATATTAGTTATAAAATAGGTTCCTTAGCGAATTTAGGACTCTTTGTTTGGAAGAATAGCATAGAAAATATTTATGAACATGCAGCCGGAAAGAGGATATTTACAATGCGTTTAATCGTGGATCAGAAGTTACTTCGTCCTATCTATATTCATAAACTAAACGATAAACTAGCTTTAAAAAGCAACGATAAATTTGACAGCAAAGAACTTTGCTTTCACGATCTTATTGACAGCAATAGCAGAATACTGATTGATTCGATAAAGCATAAGGATGTTTTAAATCAATTTTCAAGTTTCTATCTCAAAGGAGTCGCTTTAAAATTACTGGGAAACTTTATTCAGCGGTATTCAGATACCGTTTTACCTTCATGCAGAATAAAAAAAACAGACCTGACCGGCATAGAGATTTCTAAAAAGTATTTACTGCAAAATTTAAAAAATAAATTCCCCGGAATTGGAGAGTTGTCAAAAGTTGCCAATATGTCGACCAGTAAATACAAAAGACTCTTTAAAGAAATTGAAGGTGTAACACCAAATGATTTTTTTAAGAGAGAAAAAATTATTTTGGCGCACCAATTATTGTGTAGCGGATCTTATGATTCTATTGTTCGGTTGGCCTATGATCTTAATTTCACCAGAGCAGATTATTTTTCAAAGAAATATTTTAAAGTTTTTGGAAGAAATCCTTCTAAAGATTTGATTGAAAAAAGCATATAAATACTTTTAAAACACATGCTGTTTTCTAAAATTAAGTTTTAGGAAACAGCTTTTCTAATTTAAACCGGGATAACTGTAAATCTTTAGCTGCTAATATAAATGTTTATACAGGCAGGTTTTTCTCAAATGCTGATCCAAATGAAAAGAACGAATCGGAGCTTCCTACACCTTCAATTTGATGGATTTGCTCGTACAAAATTTTGCGGAGCTCTTCATTATTAACGGCCACAATTTTTATAAACAAGGCATACTTTCCCGAAACCCAATGGCACTCTACAACTTCCGGAATTTCTTTTAATTTTTCGGCAATAGAATAGGAAAATCGTGCTTCTTTAGTCACAATTCCTGTATAGGTAGTGGTTTCAAAACCAATTTCTTTAGGATTTAATTTTACCGAAAAACCGGTAATAATTCCCGATTCCTGTAATTTTCTAACTCTTAAATGTACCAATGAATTGGATATGTTTAATTCTTTGGCAAGATCTGAAAAAGAGATTCTTCCATTTTCACTTAGTTTATGTATGATTTCACGGTCTAAATAGTCAGTATTTTCATTCTTCTTGATACTTGGCATGGTTGGGCGTAGTTTAGAGATTTCTATTATTTTGACAATTCTTAAGTTAAAAATGATTTTATAAGTGTCAAAATTACAAAAAAAAGGATATGAAATGTCGGATTTTAAATAAACGTAAAAGTAAGGTGTTATAATAACACTTTTATATATAAATTTGTGTGATAATCACACTATTTTAACAAAACGGAAATGGATAAAAATCAATTACTTATGAAATTATGGGAGCAATATGCCAATATTACCCCATCTGCAAGAAGAATACATGAATTACTGGAAGAAAGAGGAGAAGAGATAAAAAATGACCATATAGCGATTCGTACTTTTAATGATAAACGTGTAAATATTGAGGTTTTGGAAAAAGCTTTCCTGAATGTTGGTTATGAAGCAAAAGGAGAATATAATTTTGAGAGCAAAAAACTTTTTGCCAAACATTATGAGCACGCTACTGATAAGGATGCACCAAGAATTTTTATTTCGGAGCTGGAATTAGAAAAATGTTCCTCTGAGTTACAGGACACGGTACAAAATATCCTGAACAGTTGTGATCAGAACTTATTTAACGATCCTGAATTAGTTTTAAGCGGATCTGTATGGAACGGGAATTCGCAGGCCATCTATAAATCTTTATTAGAGGAATCGGAGTATGCAGCCTGGATGTATGTTTACGGTTTCAGAGCGAATCACTTTACGATTAGTACCAATGCATTAAAAGGATTTAACACCTTAGAAGAACTTAATACTTTTCTGGAAAACAGCGGATGGAAACTGAATGCTTCCGGTGGAAAAATCAAAGGAACTCCGGAGCAATTATTAGAGCAATCCAGTACACTTGCTGATTTGTATGTAGTTGATTTTGAAGAGGGTGTATTAGAAATTCCATCTTGTTATTATGAGTTTGCCCTTCGTTACCCAATGGCGAATGGCGAATTGTATCAGGGATTTGTAGCATCGTCTGCCGATAAAATATTTGAAAGTACAGATGTAAAGCTGCAGGAGGCTAAATAATCACAGGAATTAAGTATAGTTATCGTTATCATAATCAGTTTTATACAATTTAAAACTGAACAACCTATTTTAAAAAAGTCATAATGGCAGTAACAGAATTACAATTCGGAATAAAGGAAGCTTTAAGCCAATTGGGAATAAAAGAAGTTAATGAGGGAACTTCAACCGGATTGAATCATTTTTCGGGAGGAGAAATTCTGGAGAGTTATTCTCCGGTTGACGGACAATTGATCGCAAAAGTAAAAACATCAACTGCTGCTGATTATGAAAAAGTGATGGAGGCAGCAACAGCTGCTTTCAAGCAGTTCAGACTGATGCCGGCACCACAGCGTGGAGAAATTGTACGTCAGTTTGGGGAGAAGTTGCGTGTGCATAAAGAGGCATTAGGAAAATTGGTTTCTTACGAGATGGGAAAATCTTTGCAGGAAGGTTATGGTGAAGTGCAGGAAATGATTGATATCTGCGATTTTGCAGTTGGACTTTCCCGTCAGCTTCACGGATTAACGATGCATTCAGAACGCCCGGGACATCGTATGTACGAACAGTATCATTCTTTGGGGGTAGTTGGAATTATTTCGGCTTTTAACTTTCCGGTGGCTGTTTGGGCGTGGAATACAGCCCTGGCATGGATTTGTGGAGATGTTTGCGTTTGGAAACCATCAGAGAAAACGCCTATTTGTGCCATAGCTTGTCAGAATATTATAAGTGAGGTTATCAAAGAGAATAATTTACCGGAAGGTATTTCAGGTTTGATCAATGGGGACTATACCATTGGAGAGTTACTGACAAAGGATACACGTGTTCCTTTAATTTCGGCTACAGGTTCAACCCGCATGGGAAAAATTGTAGCGCAGGTAGTTGCAGGACGTTTAGGAAAATCATTATTGGAGCTGGGAGGAAACAATGCGATCATTGTAACTCCGGATGCTGATATTAAAATGACGGTTATTGGTGCTGTTTTTGGAGCCGTTGGAACTGCGGGACAAAGGTGTACGTCGACACGCCGTTTAATTATTCACGAAAGTATATTCGACAAAGTAAAAGATGCAATAGTGGCTGCCTACAAGCAATTACGCATCGGAAATCCGTTGGACGAAAAGAATCATGTTGGTCCGTTGATCGATACTCAGGCAGTTGAAATGTATCAGCAGGCGCTAAGAAAAGTGGTAGCCGAAGGAGGAAAAATTCTGGTTGAAGGCGGTGTACTTTCAGGTTCGGGATACGAAAGCGGCTGTTACGTAAAACCTGCTATTGCAGAGGCTGATAATTCATTTGAAATCGTACAACACGAGACTTTTGCTCCGGTTTTATATTTATTAAAATACTCAGGGACTGTAGAGAATGCGATCGGCATTCAAAACGGTGTAGCACAAGGCTTATCCTCAGCAATCATGACTAATAATTTAAGAGAAGCCGAATTATTTTTATCGGTTACCGGCTCTGACTGCGGTATTGCGAATGTTAACATCGGTACTTCCGGTGCTGAAATTGGCGGTGCTTTTGGCGGAGAAAAGGAAACAGGCGGTGGGAGAGAATCCGGCTCCGATGCCTGGAAAGTGTACATGCGCAGACAAACCAATACCATTAATTATACCACTAGTCTGCCATTGGCACAAGGAATAAAGTTTGACTTATAAAATAAACGAATACCAGCAGTTTTTCTAAAAGTCAAATTAAAGAGAATACCGCACTTTATAAGGCAGTTTTGTAATCGAATGTCTTATAAAGTGCTTGCCTACAAATAAAAAAACTAAAAAAAGCGAAATTTTAATTAACCAAAACCATTACCAAAATGAAAAAACTACTCATTAGGAAGTTCTATTTTCTTCCTTTATTGTTATGCTTGTGGTTGCCAAACATCAATTTTGCGCAAGCAAATCAAGCACAAAAGACCATTTCCGGAAAAGTTACTGATGATAAGAACAATACGCTGCCGGGTGTGAGTATTTCTATTAAAGACTCTAAATACAATGCAGCAACAGATATTGACGGAAATTATACTTTGGTGTATTCATCAAGTCTTGTGAATCCGGTTATCGTTTTCTCTTATATGGGATTTATAGAGAAAAGTGAGGCTGTAAACAATCGTGGTGAACTTAATATTACCATGCAGGAAGAAACCAATAAACTGAATGAAGTAGTCGTTATTGGTTATGGTTCTCAGAAGAAAAGCAACGTTACGGGAGCTATTTCTACTGTTAAAAAAGAAAGTTTAGAAACCAGAGCGACAACAAGCCCTTCTGAGGCACTTCAGGGCTTAGTTGCGGGAGTAAACGTGCAGAAAAGCGGAGGTGTAGCAGGTGCTTCGGTAAGCGTAAAAATCCGTGGGGTAAATACCTTTGGAGCTACAGAACCACTTTATATTATTGACGGATTCCAGGGAGATATTAATACGATAAATCCAACCAATATCGAATCGATGGAGGTATTGAAAGATGGTGCTGCGGCTGCAATTTACGGATCTGTTGCTGCAAATGGTGTGATTATCGTAACCACTAAAAATGGACAAAAAGAAGGCGTAAAAATAGATTTCAGCTCTTTTTTAAGTATCACCAATCCGTCGAAAACATTAGATTTATTGGATGCTGACGGGTATCGTACGGTTCATAAAAGAATGTACGATGAGTACAATAAGTATGCGACTTCACCAAAAGCACTTCCGGCTTATATCACGGCTCCATCTGATGTTAATACAGACTGGCAGGATGAAGTTTTCCGTTCCGGATTTACACAAAACTACGGTTTAGGAGTTCAAGGAAGACAAGGTGATTTTAAATTTGCTTTATACGGAAACTTTGTAAAGCAAAAAGGAATTATTATCGACAATCAATTTGGTTCTCAAACAGGAAGTGCAAGGGTAAGTTTCAAAAAATCTATTTTTGATATTGATGGAAAAATGGCTTATATCGGAACCCAAAATGCATTGCCTAACTTTCAGTTGAAAGAAGTTTATACAATGTCTCCGTTAGTTCCGGTTTATGATGATAATGAGCAATACGGTTATGGATTGACTAATAAGAATGGTTTGCCGGCCGGAACGAACCCGGTTGCCGAAGAGCATTTTAGAAAAAGTAATAATGTAGGGCAGGATATTACAGCTAATATTGCTGCAACGGCTAATATTGCACCTTGGTTCAAATATAAATTGGCCTATTCTTATCGTGTGAAAAACAACCAGCAAACCGCTCATTTTCCTCCATTTATTGCTAATCCAAAAGAGGTACATCTTTATCCCTTGCAATCGGAGTTGAGAACAACCTGGAGTGAGCAGATATTAGATAACATTATTACTATCGATAAAACTTTCGGAAAACATGTTTTTGGTTTAATGCTGGGTAATACTTTTAACAGTCAGGCATCCAACTGGAATCAGGTAAGTGTTGAAGGAAAAACAACTGATTATACTGTAGAAAATGGACAGTTGGTTTCTATCGACCGTCCGTCAGGATTTCTTGATCCTGGTTTTGAAACTATCGGAGCCGGAAGAGGAGGGACTTACACTGCAGACGGTTCAAAGTTTCAATACAATCGTGTTTCTTTCTTCGGAAGGTTAAACTATTCGTATAATGATCGTTATTTATTGCAAATGACCGTTAGAAGAGACGGTTCTTCTAAGTTTGGTGCAGACAGCCGTTGGGGAACTTTCCCGTCTATCGCCTTAGGATGGAAAATCGAGCAGGAAGATTTTTTCCCGAAAGATATTTTTATCTCTACTTTAAAACTACGTGCGAGCTGGGGACAATTGGGTAACGAAGCTGCTTTAGGATACTATTCTGCTAATACTTTAATTAACACAGGAAATTCTTTAGGTTCAGGTTATGTACAGGGAGTTGGAAGTAATCCCTGGCCGGGAAGTATTGCGCTAGCATTAGAAAATAGAAATTTACAGTGGGAAACTACAGATTCTAAAAACATTGGTATTGATTATACTCTTTTGAAAGGAAAAATCAGCGGTTCGATGAACTACTATCACAATGTGACGGACAATTTATTAATTACAAAAAAACTGGCTCCATCCGCCGGAGTTGATGATCCAATCTTGAACGTAGGGAAGATTAGCAACAGCGGTTTTGAATTTGAAGTAAATTACCGTGATCAGGTTGATGAATTTAAATACAATGCAGGTTTAAATTTTACAACTCTTAAAAATAAAGTAGTAGCCTTAGCAAATGAGGGACAAACTATTTATGGAGAAGGATTAAAATTCAATGCCGAACATTTTCCAACTCAGGCACGTGTAGGAAGTCCAATCAGTGGATTCTATTTGTACAAAACAGATGGCATTTTTCAATCAGTTGAGGAGGTAAATGCTCATAATAAAAACGGTGTTTTATTACAGCCAAATGCAAAGCCGGGTGATATTCGTTTTAAAGATATAAACGGAGACGGAGTTATTGACGACAACGATAAAGCTTATTCAGGAACAGGATTGCCAAAAGTAGAAGTGAACCTTACTTTGGGAGCCAGCTACAAAGGATTTGATTTTTCAGCATTGATTGGAAGTGGCTGGGGGAATAAATTGTACAACGGAAACCGTTATTTTTACGAGTCTATGAGTTCAGGAACTAACATGTTAGCTTCAACATTAAATTCATGGACACCGGATAACCGTAGTGATATTCCAAGAGCAGTATTACAGGACCCTAACGGAAACAGTCGTGAGTCAGATCGTTTTCTGGAAAGTGGAAATTTTATAAGAATGCGTCAATTGCAGTTTGGATATACGATACCAAGCAAAATGTTAGGCAAAGCAAAAATAGACAAGCTTAGAATTTATATCAGTGCAGAGAATTTATTTACGATCACCAATTATTCAGGTATTGATCCTGAGTTTTCACGTAGTTCTGTACTTAATACTGGTATTGATCGTTTTGTGTATCCATTTACAAGATCGTTTGTATCGGGTATTCAGTATATATTTTAATTCTATTTTATAAAAGACATCATCATGAAAAAGATATTTTTATTATTTTCCACTATAGGTTTGCTGACTATAACAAGCTGTAGTGATTATCTGGAGCAGCAATCTCCGGACCAATTGACCTCAGAGAATTTCTGGAGAAATAAAGCCGATGCCGAATCTGCTTTGGCGGCAACTTACGGACAGCTTGAATGTGCTACTAACGAATGGTCTTTTGCCGAAGTAAAATGGCCGGTAGAAGCCTATCGTGAAGACATCAACGAATTGGGAAGCGATGCTTTGAACTACCAAAACTGGGTGGAACTTTCAACTTTTACTTATACGAACGGGAATAGTCAGTTCACCAGTTATTGGAAAATTAATTACAGAGGAATCAGTAATGCCAATCAGGTGATTGATAAATTACCAAAGGTTCCGGCTTCTGCCATAACAGATGCTGACCGTAAACAAATTGAGGCAGAAGCTCGTTTCTTACGTGCTTATTACCACATGAAATTGCTTTTGAACTGGGATAAAATTTATGTTAGAGATAAATACGTAACCAAAGAAAGCGATTTAAATGTTCCGTTATCGACAAGATCGGAGGCCTGGGATTTTGTTACAAAAGAATTTAAAGCAGTAGCAGACATACTCCCCGCAAAACAAACTTTGGATAAAACAGGACGCGCAACAAGCGGAGCAGCCAACAGCTACCTTGGATTTGCATATTTAACCAGAGCTTATGAGGAAACAGCTCAAAAGCAAGCTTTTTTAAACGAAGCGCTTACTGCATTGAATAAAGTTCAGGGGTATGAGCTGGTTAAAGATTATGTTTCTATGTTTGACGGTACCGTAAAAAACAGTAAAGAGTCTATTTTTGAATTGCAATTTTCTGAAACTACCGCAAATGGTGCTTTCTACCGTAATGCTCTTCACTATTGGATGGCAGCAGGAGAATTGGGCGGATGGGACGAAATTTTGCCAAGCCCTATGTTGGTAAACGAATTCAAAAAAGAAGGAAAAATTGCGACGACAGGAAATTATGATACGCGTTTGTACAGTACTATTTTCTTTAAAGATCCTTATTTTAATGATGTCAATAATCCTTTGGTATTAGGCACTACTTATGATGAAAAGTTTGAAGGGAAAGACAAACCGGTATATCGCAGATACATTCCAAATACTCAGGACAAAATGAATCAGGAGTTTACGGCAATCAACATTCCTTTGATGCGATATGCGAATGTACTGTTGATGCAGGCTGAGGCACTGAATGAGTTAGGACGTACCGGAGAAGCTATTCCGTATATCAATAAAGTTCGTGAAAGAGCTGATATGCCAGCGATGACCGGAACAACTGCAACCGCTGTTAAAGCTCAGATTGAACACGAAAGAATCATAGAGTTCCCGTTAGAAAACTACCGTTTTTATGATTTACGTCGTTGGGGAAAAACGAAAGCAGCACTTGATGCAGTAGGACGCAGCGGTTTTGATGCAGCAAAAAACAATTTTTACCCAATTCCATTAACGGAATTACAGACAAATTAATTCTTTAGCAGAAAGAGTTGAATTCCTAAAAAATGTTTTCAATAAAGATTTTAATCCTGCAAGATCTTTTTCAGATCTTGTAGGTTTAATTTTTATAGCTACAAGCCTCACATATTAAAAGGATTAGATTAAAAGATTAAAGAAAATCTGCAAAATCTGCGAGAAAACATTCAGCACAAAGCAACTAAGCAAGTGTTGAAATAAAGCCACAGATTAAAGGATTAAAAGATTAAAGAAAATCTGCAAAATCTGCGAGAAAACATTCAGCACAAAGCAACTAAGCATTTGCCGAAATAAAGCCACAGATTAAAGGATTAGAGAGATTAAAGAAAATCTGCTTAATCTCCAAAATCTGCGAGAGTATATTAAACATAAAGATTAAAAAGGTACTGAAATAAAGCCACAGATTAAAGGATTAAAAAAATCCACAAAATCTACCGCAAAGTACTTAAGTTAATGAAAGATTTACTACATTATCTAACTAAAAAACACACCACAAAAACAAAATAACATGAACAAAAAGGAAATACTTTTTATTCTTGCATCCTTTTTTATAGTACAATCCGGTTGGACACAAAAAAGCTATCCAAACTTAGAATCGGCTAAAAACAGTCTGAACTATAAAGGAAACCCAACAAATGCAACAGATCGAAAATCACTGGCGTTTTCAGATAAAGGGGCCTGGTTTGGGTTTGGATTTTTAGAACCATCCGTAGTGCAGGCCGGATTTTCAGGACCTTTTTTAATGACAGAACAAAATGGTGTCTGGTTAAGTCCTTCGTTTGTTTCTTTAGAGCTTACGGATGAAAACAAAAAAGATGCCATTCAATGGAAAAATACGCTGGTGAACCAATGCAGCTATAACAGCCATTTGGAACAGGAGTTTAAAAACGAAAAGTTAACGGTAAAACAGCAGTTGGTTTATTTATCCGGTCATTCGGCTTTACAAAAAACAAGCATTACGAACACATCAGGAAAAACAATAACCCTTTTTCCGTCCTATCATTCAACACTTTTTTTAAATGATTTGAAGCTTTCAAAAGAAGATAAAACTTTAAAAATTGTTTCTTCTAAAAGCACAGCAACGGGGTACATTCAGTTTTTGAATAGCACTCCTGAAATTGAAATTACGAATCAGGGCTATAAAACTCAGACAGAGAAACTGGTTCTAAAACCAAATGAAACTAAAGAAATAGTGGTTTCTCAAACCTTCATTTTTTCTCAGTATTCCTGGAAAACGGAAAATGAAAGCATTGCTAAAACGGCATTCAATACCCTGCTAAACAACACACAAAAAGAAAAAGAAAAGCAACTGGTGCAATTAATTGCCAGAAAGAAAAATATTTACAAAGAGGCCGTTTACTCTAATTTGATTGCTAAACTGCTATTGACTTTACAAAACAATACCCGAATTGCTGCCGAGGGTTTGAAACATGGCGGACTTTTCCCAAGCTATAATTACGAATGGTTTCATGGTTTCTGGGCGTGGGACAGTTGGAAACAAGCTGTTGCAGTTGCCAATTATAATTCAGAACTGGCAAAAGATCAGATGCGTGCTTTGTTTGATTATCAGGAGCCAAACGGGTTTATTCCGGATTGTATTTACAGAAATAATCTTCTCGAAGAAAACAATTACCGAAACACTAAAGCGCCGCTTGCAGCCTGGGCCATCTGGAAGATTTATGAAAAATCAAAAGACGTTACTTTCATAAAAGAGTTTTATCCAAAGTTGAAATTATATCACAATTGGTGGTACAAAGACCGCGATCACGATCAGGATGGTTTGTGTGAATTTGGTTCTACAGATGGAACTGTGATTGCTGCCAAATGGGAAAGCGGAATGGACAATGCGGTTCGTTTTGACGACAGTAAGATTTTGAAAAACGGTGAGAAAGCCTTTTCGTTAGATCAGGAAAGTGTAGATTTAAATTCCTTTTTATATGCCGAGAAAAATTATTTGCAGAAGATGGCAGAAGTTTTAAAACTAACTGAAGAATCGAAAAAATGGAAGGAAGAAAGTACTGCTTTGAAAGTTAAAATTCAAAATCAGTTTTGGGACGCTGCTACAGGTTGGTTTTACGACACGACTATCGATGGTAAAACCTTGATAAAAGCAATGGGCTGTGAAGGATATTTGCCTGTTTGGGCAGAGGTCGCTACCGCTGAGCAAGCTCAGTTAGCCAAACAAAACATGTTTGATACGGCCAGTCTGAACACATTTGTTCCTTTACCGACACTGGCAGCCAATCATCCAAAGTTCAAACCGGACAATGGGTATTGGAGAGGACCGGTCTGGCTTGATCAAAGTTATTTTGGTATAAACGGACTGGAAAAGTATGGCTATGTGAAAGAAGCAAACGAACTGGCTCATAAATTAATTTACAATGCCGAAGGAGTTTTGGACAAAGGAACTTCTATCAGAGAAAATTATCAACCTATTACAGGAAAAGGATTGGAAGCGTACAACTTTAGCTGGTCGGCTTCTCATTATTTAATGCTGCTTTTAGAAGATAAGTAGTAAAAATAATTTGTAGTAAACACATAGGGACATAGATTATATACGCTCAAGAAAGACGTTTCACTTCGCATTAATACTCAAAGCTATGTGTGAAGAAATGTGTTTCTTATTGTATTCTCTTTTTTTAAGAATAAAATCTATGTCCCTATCTGTTTAATTAAACTTTTATAAAATTGCGACAGCGAGTTGAGAATAACTATCTAAATTTGACTAAAACAACAACAGTACAAAGTATGTTCAACCAGAAAATAGCATTCACAAAAATAGTAGCAACAGGCCTGCTAATTGCAAATTGCCATTCGGCACCTGTTTTTGCTCAAACAAAAAAAACTACAGCGACAGAAAAGAAAGATCCACAGCGTTTTTTCTCAAAGCCTGATTTAATGCAGATCGGTGTTTATTATTATCCGGAGCAATGGCCAAGGGAGCAATGGGAACGCGATTTAAAAAACATCAAAAAACTGGGATTTGAGTTTACACATTTTGCCGAATTTGCCTGGACGTATATGGAACCGGAAGAAGGCAAGTATGACTTTAAATGGCTCGATGACGCTTTGGCAATCGCCGAAAAAGAAGGTTTAAAAGTGATTTTTTGCACGCCAACACCAACTCCGCCGGCATGGATGGGGGAAAAGTACCCTGAAATTTATCTCGTAGATGCGAGCGGACGTCGCAGAGAGCATGGAAACAGAGCCAATCAATCAGTTTCAAATGAAAAGTACAGAGCATTTGTCGAAAAGATAGTGACTGAACTTGGAAAAAGATACGGAAAGAATAAAAATATTATGGGCTGGCAAGTGGATAACGAGCCGGGAGCTCCGGATGATTTTAGCCCATCTGCGCAAAAAGGATTTCAAAAATGGTTAAAGGCAAAATACGGTACAATCGAAAAATTGAATGCCGAGTGGCTGGGCAGTTTTTGGAGTATTCGCTATAACAACTTCGAACAGATTGCCATTCCAAATGCTGAGATTTATTTTGAAGACAAATTGAGTCCGCATGCTATATTAGATTTCAAAAGATTCACGGCAGATTCACAAGCCGAATATTTGAATTTACAAGCAGAAACACTTCGAAAATATGTTGATCCAAAACAATGGATTACGACCAATTATACGAATGTAGTTTATGGTGCAGACCCAAGAAGAACCGATAAGATGGATTTTGCCACTTACACTATGTATCCGGTGAGCGGGAGAAATCAATTAGGTGGTCAGAATTTTAGAATGGGACATCCGAATAAAATATCGGAAGCCAATGATTATTACAGATCGATCAATGGGGTGACTGGGGTTATGGAAATGCAGCCGGGACAAGTGAACTGGGCGAGTATTAATCCACAATTACTTCCGGGAACTGTTCATATGTGGATCTCACAAGCTTTTGGAGGAGGCTGTTCTTTCACCTGCACCTATCGATACAGACACCCACTAGGGAGCAGTGAAATGTACCATGACGGAATTGTAGGTACCGATGGTGTAACCTTGACTACAGGAGGAAAAGAGTTTGTACAGTCGATCGAAGATATGAAACTGCTTCGAAAAGAGTACAATCCGAAAGCGGTACTTCCGGCTGATCTTGCCAAAAGAAAAACAGGATTTTTATGGAGTCATGAGAATCTGTGGGATTTGGAGAACCAAAAACAAACAGAGTTCTGGAGTACGTGGAGACATCGAAATACTTATACTTCAGCAGTAAAATCGACTGGTGCACCAATGGATTTTATTACAGAAGAAGATGATTTTTCGGCCTATCCGTTTATTGTAGCACCGGCTTATCAGCTGATCGATCAGAAATTGGTTGACAAATGGACGAAATATGTAGAAAATGGTGGTAACCTGATTTTGTCATGCCGTACCGGTCAGAAAGATAAAAACGGGCATTTCTTTGAGGCCAAATGGAGTGCGCCAATCGTTCCGTTAATTGGTGCTGATGTTGACTTTTTTGACATGCTTGTGGCGGATGTAAATGGAACGATAAGTTCCGGAAACAATACTTATAAATGGAATACCTGGGCAGATGTTTTAAGTCCGAAACCGGGAACAGAAGTTTTAGCAACGTATGCCGATCAGTTTTATAAGGGAAAAGCGGCAGCAATTACCAGAAAACTAGGAAAAGGAACGGTTACTTTTATAGGAGCAGAAAGTAAAGACGGCGACTTGGAAAGACAAGTAGTGAGATCGGTTTACGAACGTTCTAAAGTTACTATCGAAGATTTGCCAAAAGGTGTATATTTAGAATGGAGAGACGGGTTTTATACAGGAGTAAATTATACCAATGAGCCTATACAGTTAGCAATTCCTGAGGGAAGCAAAATTTTGGTAGGACAAAATCCTTTACAACCGGCTCAGGCGATTATTTGGAAATAAAATTTAGACACGAATTTCACGAATGAGCACGAATTTTTTAAGTGGCATGCGTACAATAGTTCGTGAATTACTTCGTCCGTTCGCTATCGCTCGGGTCGTGGCGAAAAAGGTTTGTCAGATTGGGTAAACAAACAAAAAATAATTCGCGTTAATTTGTGAATTTCGCGGCAAAAAAATAAGAAACAATTTTAATATAGTATCAATGATTTTTTCAGAAGCAACTATTCAGGATTTAGTAAAAGAACATTACGGATTAAACGTTACCGTAAAAGCATTAAATGGATATGATGAACTGAACTTTCTTTTATCGAATGAGAAGAATGAAAAGTACATTCTAAAAGTATCAAACGAAAGTCACCCTTTTCCTTTTTTAGAAGCGCAGATCAATATCATTCAGCATCTAAAAAAGAGCCCTGTTTCAAATTGTTTTCAGCATTTCAGTATCAATAAACATGGAGAAGAACTGACTAAAATTGTTAGTAATTCTCAAACCTACTATATCAGAATACTGAACTTTTTGGAAGGTGTTTTTTGGGTGGATGAAAAAGCTAAAACAAAAGAATTACAATATGATCTGGGAAGCTTTTTAGGAAAGATGGATCATGCTCTGCAAGATTTCTCACATCCTGCCATGCACCGCAATTATACTTGGGACATCAGTCGTGCGAGTGAAGCAGCGGACAATTTAAAATACATTCTAAATCACGAAAAAAGACGTATTTCCGGCTATTTCCTGTTGCAGTTTGATACCGAAGTCTTGCCTCAATTGCATCGCTTGCGTCATGCTTATGTGCATAACGATGCCAATGATTATAATGTACTGGTACAGGACAATCGTGTCAGCGGTTTAATCGATTTTGGTGATATGGTGTATACTGCTTTAATCAACAACTTAGCGATAGCCTGTACGTATGCCATGCTGGATGAAGAAGATCCGGTGGCCGTTGCAGCATTAATCGTTGAAGGATACCATAAATCGTATGCTTTAACCGAGCAGGAATTGGATGTATTGTATTATCTGATTGCCGGAAGACTTTGTATCAGTGTAACACAATCGGCTTACAATGCTTCATTAGACAGCAACAACGAACATCATTTTATAACCGAAAAACCGGCGTGGAATTTATTGTTTAAACTGATTCAGATTAATCCAATCAAAGCACAGGATGCTTTTAGAAAAGCCTGTGGTTTTGAAGGAGTAATTACTGCGGATGATTACAGTGATTTATTGGAAGTTCGAAAAAAGAAAATAGGACGTAATTTAAGCATTGGTTATCAGGACAAATTGAAAATTGTGAAGGGTGCTTTGCAATATTTGTATGATGATAAAGGACGAACCTTTGTAGATTGTGTCAATAATCCTTCGCATGTGGGACATTGTCATCCGGTCGTGGTTCGAAAAATGCAGAAACAGATTGCCACTTTAAATACGAATACCCGCTATTTAAATGATGCGATTACGGCCTATGCCGAGAAACTGACAGCAACATTACCTTCAAAACTGAGCGTTTGTTACTTTGTGAACTCGGGTAGTGAGGCCAATGATCTGGCGATTCGAATGAGCCGTCATTTTACCAAACAAAAAGATATTATTGTATTGGATCATGCTTATCACGGAACTTCTACCGTTGCGATGGAAATGAGTCCGTATAAATTTGACAGTAAAGGTGGATTTGGCCAAATGCCTTGGATACACAAGGCGATTAATCCTGATTTGTATCGCGGCCCTTATAAATATGGTGATACCAATGCGGGAGAAAAATATGCTGCCGATGTACAAAGAATTATAGAGGACTTGAAAGAAGAGGATAAAGCTCCTGCGGTATTCATCTGTGAAACTTTATTGGGAGTAGGAGGTCAGATTCCGCTACCGGAAAATTATTTAAAAACAGCGTATGATTATGTCAGAGCCGCCGGTGGGGTTTGTATTGCCGACGAAGTTCAGGTTGGATTTGGACGAATCGGAGACCACTTTTGGGGCTTCGAATTACAAAATGTAGTTCCGGATATCGTGGTATTAGGAAAACCAATTGGTAACGGACACCCTCTTGCTGCGGTGATTGTAACAGAAGAAATTGCGGATGCCTTTAATAACGGAATGGAGTATTTTAACACCTTTGGCGGTAATCCCGTATCGATGACTACAGGATTGGCTGTATTGGATGTGATTCAGGAGGAAGAAATGCAGCAGCATGCTCTGGAAACGGGTAATCATTTAATGGATGGTCTTAGAAAGTTAATGGCAAAATATCCAATTATTAGTGATGTTCGCGGACATGGTCTGTTTATTGGTGCCGAAATGGTAAAAGACAGATCAACCATGGAACCTGCTGTTTCTGAAATAGATTTTGTAGTAGAAAAAATGAAAGCCCATGGCTATTTATTGAGCACAGACGGTCCTTTGCACAATGTTTTGAAAATAAAACCTCCTATGACATTCAGCAAACAAAACGCTGATGAAATGGTGCGATTATTAGATATTGCTTTGAGCGAATTGTAGGTACCTAATAACACACAATATTGTCATTTCGAGGAACGAGAAATCTTCACGTCAATATTCTGCAAAGATTGAAATACTTTGTCGACTTTCTTGCGAAGATTTCTCGTTCCTCGAAATGACAAACTGCAATTAATAAAAGAATAAAAATGAATAACAATAATGTCTTTTCCGATAGTTCTGTTCCTTTAGAACAGTTGGAAAAACAATTAGAAGGTAAATTATTCTACGATCATACCATGCGCTTGCTTTATGCCACTGATGCGAGTGCCTATAAAGAAATGCCGCTCGCAGTTGCCGTTCCAAAAACAAAAGAAGATATTCAGAAGATTATTGCTTTTGCGAGAGAGCATAAAAGCAGTGTAATTCCGCGCGCTGCCGGAACATCATTGGCGGGACAGGTTGTGGGGAACGGAATCATAGTAGATATTTCACAGGAGTTTACCAAAATTATATCGGTCGATGAAATCGCTAAAACGGCATGGGTTGAGCCCGGAGTTATACGTGATGAACTGAACCTCCATTTGAAACCTTATAAGTTGTTTTTCGGGCCTGAAACTTCGACCAGCAATCGCTGTATGATTGGCGGAATGGTGGGCAACAATGCCTGCGGTGCGAGATCGGTTATTTATGGGTCGACCCGCGAACACGTGCTTGAAATCAAAGGCTTTTTGGCCGATGGCCACGAAGTCACATTTGGCTCGTTAACCAACGCTGAATTTGAAGATAAGTGCAACGGAATTAACGTCGTAAGTCCATTGGAACAAGCCATTTATGCTCAGGTCAAAGAAATACTATCGTCAGCATCAAACCAAATTTTGTTTGAAGATCATTTTCCTAAAAAATCAATTCCCAGAAGAAATACCGGTTATGCTTTAGATTTACTGGCCGATACAATGCCTTTTAAAGATTCAGAAGAGCAATTCAACTTCTGTAAATTAATAGCAGGATCAGAAGGAACTTTGTTCTTTTCGACTGCTATAAAATTAAATTTGGTCGACGCGTTAAAACCTTATTCTGCATTGGTGTGCATTCATTTTGAAAGTATTAATGAATCACTTAAAGCCAATATTGAGGCTTTAAAATTTCAACCGGACAGTGTGGAGTTAATCGATCACTATATTCTGGAATGTACAAAAGAAAATATTGAACAAAGTAAGAATCGTTTTTTTGTAAAAGGCGATCCTCAGGCGATTTTAGCCGTTGAATTTTTAAGAGATTCTCCTGAAGAAATTGACACCATTGCCAAAGAAATGGAAGCTTTGCTGCGTTCTAAAAATTTAGGGTATCATTTCCCAATTGTTTATGGTGAAGATACCAATAAAGTCTGGGCTTTGCGCAAAGCTGGATTGGGCTTGCTGTCTAATATTCCCGGTGATGCCAAAGCGGTTGCCGTAATTGAAGATACAGCGGTAGATGTAAACGATTTACCCGATTTTATCGAAGATTTTAATGCTATTCTAAAAAAACGAAATCTAAACTGTGTACACTATGCGCATGCAGCAACAGGAGAATTGCATCTTCGTCCTATTATTGATTTAAAAACCGAAGAAGGGACGGTGCTTTTTAGAACTATTGCAACAGACATTGCGCATTTGGTTAAAAAATACAAAGGCTCTTTAAGCGGTGAACATGGAGATGGAAGGTTAAGAGGTGAGTTTATTCCATTAATGTTAGGCGAGGAAATCTATCAATTGTTTGTTCAGATTAAGGAAGTTTGGGACCCGTGGGGTATTTTCAATCCCGGCAAAATTGTGAACACACCACCGATGGATACAAACTTAAGGTACACTGCCGGACAGGATACCCCGATGCCAGAAACTTATTTTGATTTTTCGGAACACAATGGAATTTTGCGTGCTGCCGAGATGTGTAACGGATCCGGAGATTGCCGAAAAACCGAAAAAAGTGGGGGTACCATGTGTCCGAGTTATATGGCCACACGTGATGAGAAACATACCACACGCGCCAGAGCAAACATGCTGAGAGAGACGATAACCAACTCAACAAAAGCTAATAAATTTGACGATGACAATCTTGTTGCCGTATTGGATTTGTGTTTGAGCTGTAAAGGCTGTAAATCAGAATGTCCTTCGAATGTGGATATGGCCAAATTAAAAGCTGAAACTTTACAACACTATCATGATAAAAATGGAGTGAAATTTCGTTCCAGACTTATCGGAAATACTCCTAAAATAAACAGCTGGTTTGCTGCGATTCCTTGGATCTATAATTTATCTACAAAAGGGGCTTTTGGGAATGTGGTTAAGAAAACAACAGGTTTTGCTACAGCACGAAAATTACCCTTGATGCATAAAATTACTTTTGCCAAGTGGATGAAGACGTATCGTCAAAAGGGTAATTTTAGCAATGGTAAAGTATACCTGTACAATGATGAATTTTTAAATTATTATGATGTCGAAATAGGGCAGACCGCGGTACAATTACTGAATCGTTTGGGGTATCAGGTCGAAATTCCAAAAATAGGGATTAGCGGCAGGACGTACCTTTCGAAAGGAATGCTAAAAGAAGCACGTGAAATTGCAGAACAAAATATTAAGGATTTTGAGCAGGCGATTCCACAGGATGGTATTCTGATTGGAATTGAACCCTCGGCGATCTTAACTTTTCGGGACGAATATCCCGATTTATGCCGAGGAGAATTAAAAGTGAAAGCAAAAAAAACTGCTGCAAAAGCTTTTCTGATCGAGGAATTTTTGGCAAAATCGCTGGAAGAAGGCAGAATTTCTTCAAGTAATTTTACCGATAGGCAGGAACGTATACGCATGCACGGACATTGTTTTCAAAAAGCCTTATCGTCATTGGTGCCCCTTAAAAAAATACTGGCTTTACCTGAAAATTATACCGTTTTGAACATTCCGAGTGGTTGCTGTGGTATGGCTGGGTCTTTTGGCTATGAAAAAGAACATTATGAGTTGTCGATGCAAATTGGCGAGTTGGTTTTGTTTCCAACCATTCGTTCTGAAGAAGAAGCCACTTTAATCTCTGCTTCCGGAACCAGCTGCAGACATCAGATTGCTGATGGTACGGGTAGAAAAGCACAACATCCGGTTGAGATCTTGTACAAAGCGTTAAAATAGGTCGTAGCGGCTTGATTTTTAGTTTTTAAATAATTCGAAAACGTAGAAACATAGGTTTTGTAACTGGAATTAAGGTATTTAACTTTCAAAAAAACAAAAAGTATAGTAGAATAGTTTGTAACGAATGATTTTTTTCATCTCCGCTAATCAGGACTGTGGCAACTTGTTAATCAATTGTTTATAGTTTGTTGATAAATAATAGCTTATGTTTGTTTTTTTAACAAGCATTCAAAAGAATAATATTTAAATTTGAGTAGAGGTTAAAGGTTTGTCATTTTAAAACATCTATTATGGAAAAAGCTATAAAACTAAAAGTTCGCAAGGAATTAGATGGTCGCCAACAGTTGAACATTATAAAACTTAAAGGAAGTTTAATTTCTAAAGGGTATACAGAAATCATACATATTCTGGATCAGGATGATGAATTTCATATTAACTCTTTTGAAACACGATCTGAAAGTACTAACGAAGTTCAGGAGTTTATTACAGCTTTTATACACAGAGAAAACTTAACCGATACAATCTCGTTTTACAAATAATACTTTTGCAGTAAACGATAAATAATGCATAAAAAACAAGAACCCCGTTTCTATACCGAAACGGGATTCTTTGTTTTAAAATAGTTTGTCCAAAGTCAAAGTTTCAAGTTTCAAGTTGAAACCTAAAATCTAAAACCTGAAACTTGAAACCTGAAACAGAATGTTTATCACATCCCACCTCCTAAAGCTTTGTAAAGTAAGATCTGTGCATTTGCATTTTTCAACTGAATATCTACAAAATCAAGTTCGGCCTGCAATTTGTTTTTTTGCGCATTGATGATTTCAAGGTAATTGGCGTAACCACTCAGATACAAATCATTGGAAACATTTACAGCAATTTCAAGATGTTCAATCTCTTTAGATTTATATTTCAGCACATTTTCAAAAGCTTCAGTTCGGTGCAGTAAAGCACTTAGTTCATTATAAGCGGTTGTAATGGTGTTTTGATATTGAAGAAAAGAAATTTCCTGTCTTCGGTTGGCAGTAAAAAATTCCTGTTTGATTTGTCCTTTATTGAAAATCGGAGCAGTGATTCCGCCTAATAGTTGCCAGGCAAACGAACCGCTGTCAAAAAAAGTACTCAAAGAAAAAGAGTTCATTCCTACGTATCCACCTAAATTTAGAGTGGGAAAGAAGGCTGCACGAGCCGCTTTAGCATCTGCATTTGTAGCCCTCAATTCAAAGTAAGCTTCTGATACATCGGGTCTTTTGTGTATGATAGAGTCTACACTTATTTTTTGATTTAAGACTTTAAGATAACCCGATGAAAAATCAGTGTTTCTTTCGATTTTTCCGCCGTATTCTCCAAGCAGCGTAAGTAGTGCCTTTTCTGCCTGATTGATTTTAAGATTTAATTGTTCTGCCTCAGCCAGTATATTGTTGTTTTGCGCATTGAATTGCTGTACGGCAAGTTCTGTTGCTTTTCCAACAGATCGCTGTGCCGAAACGGTATGCAGTGCCTGCTGTTGTGTGTCAAGGTTTCGCTTGTAGATTAGTGCTTGTTTGTCTAAGGCTACTAATTCGTAGTACAGCTCTGCAATATCGCCTAACAATTTAGTCTTCAGCAATCGCATTCCTTGTTGAGAGGCAAAATATCGGTCACGTGCCGCTTTCTTCCTATTGCTTAGTTTTCCCCATATATCAGCTTCCCAGGATACTTTTCCTCCCAGGAAAAAGTTAGGAGTAGTAGCCGTTGCAATTCGTTGTTTGTCGGATATGTTTTGAGACAAATTAGTATCAAAGTTTCCAACACCCTCCATAGTATATTTACCATAACGGGTTCCTGAAGCATCGGCCTGAAAATCCAATGAAGGCAATAAAGCCAGTTTAGCTGCTTTCAGATGCGAGTTGGCTATTAAGATACGCTGTTCCATGATTAAATAATCCGGATTCTGAGCCATCGCTTTGTCTAATAATTGTTCTAATTTTTGATCCTTAAAATAAGTGGCTGTTTGCAGCGGAACAAAAGTTGTTCCGCTGTCAGTAGCTTTTTTTGAAGTAACATCGAAATTTTTAGGCAGTGCTTTAGCAGCCAGATTATCATTAACTTTTGGAGCAGAACAAGCTGTGAATAACAGAATTCCGGTTACCAATAAGAGTGAAAACGACTTAAACTTATAGTTTTGATCAGTAACTGCTTTATATTGATTTAGTGATTTTTTCATTATTGTATTTATTTTTTCAGTGCTTTTTCAAATTTGGCAAACAGTATATAAAGACCCGGTATGATAACAAGTCCAAACACCGTTCCGATGAACATTCCTCCCGCGGCGGCTGTACCAATCGAACGGTTACCAACGGCTCCCGCACCCGAGGCGATACATAAAGGAATCAGCCCTGAAATAAAAGCAAAAGAAGTCATTAAAATAGGTCGGAAACGCAGTCGGGCTCCTTCGATGGCAGCCTCCGTGATGTCCCGTCCAATTTTGTTCTGCGCCATCGCAAATTCTACAATCAGAATGGCATTTTTGGCGAGCAACCCGATCAGCATGACGAGTGCTACCTGAGCATAAATATTATTGTCGAGTCCCACCATTAACAGCGCGAGATACGATCCGAACACTCCCACAGGTAAACTTAAAAGTACCGGAAACGGAAGTAGTAAACTTTCGTACTGGGCAGCAAGAAGTAAGTAGACAAACAGTATACATAAAGCAAAAATGTAAATCGTCTGATTCCCCGACAGGATTTCTTCACGTGTCATACCCGACCATTCCAGTTCAAACCTGCTCGGAAGTTTTTCGGCAGCGATTTTCTCCACAGCGGCAATTGCCTCACCGGAGCTGTATCCGTCAGCAGGTTCTCCGTTGATCATAGCCGACATGTACATGTTGTATCGGGTTAAAACTTCGGGACCATACACACGTTCTAATTTGATGAAAGTAGAGAACGGAACCATTTCGCCGGCATCATTCTTAAGATACATATCCAGAATACTTTCAGGATTCTTCCTAAACTGAGGACTGGCCTGAACCATTACTTTATACATTTGTGAGAAACGAATAAAATTAGTCGCATAAAAAGAACCCAGCATCGTTTGCAGAGTCGACATCGCATTGTCTACCGAAACTCCTTTTTTGGCAGCCTGATCGTAATCAATATGAATCAAATATTGGGGGAAAGTAGCATCAAAACTGGTAAAAGAGTTTTGTATTTCAGGTGAAGCATTGAGTTCCTTGATGAAATTTTTGGTTACGGCATCGGTATTAGTAATCGTTCCACCCGATTTGTCGAGTAAGCGAAGTTCAAACCCACTTGTATTTCCAAAACCGGGTACCGTTGGCGGTGCAAAAATCTCAATCTGAGCATCAGAAATGTTCTTTGTTTTCTCTCCCAGTTTGGTGATGAATTCGTTTACCGAGATATCACGATCGTTCCAGTCTTTTAAATTGATCATTCCCATTCCGTAAGAAGCTCCTGCAATTTCGGTTACAATACTGTATCCGGCAAGAGTGGTCACGTTGTCGACACCCTTAATTTCTTTGGCTAATCGGGTAACCTCATCCAGTACTTTTTCAGTACGTTCTACCGTGGCGCCCTGAGGTGTAGTCACACTTACATAAACCATTCCTTGATCTTCAGAAGGAATAAATCCACCTGGAACAAATTTACTGGTTCCCCAGGTAAGCAGACAGAATAAAACCAATAATCCGGCTGTAACGGTAGTACGGTCTGCAAATTTGGCCAGTATTCTGATATAACCTGCCGTTACATTATCAAACCATTTATTAAAAGCGTCGAAGAAACGATTCAGTAAAGAAGTCTTCTTCTCGTCCGGATTATGCGGTTTAAGCAATATAGCACAGAGCGCAGGAGTTAAAGTAAGTGCATTGATACCTGAGATCACAATACTAATCGCCATGGTTAAAGAAAACTGTCTGTAGAAAACTCCAACCGGACCGCTAAGAAAGGCAACAGGAATAAACACAGCACTCATTACTATCGTTATGGCAATAACTGCTCCCGTAATTTCTTTCATGGCACTTATGGTTGCCGGAAGTGGAGCCATATGTTCTTCGGAAATTTTAACGTGGACGGCTTCGACGACTACAATGGCGTTGTCGACCACAATTCCGATCGATAGTACTAAAGCAAACAAGGTTAGCAGGTTGATCGAAAAGCCCATCATCGACATGAAAGCAAATGATCCAATAAGCGCTACAGGTACGGCTAAAACCGGTATTAAAGTAGAACGCCAGTCCTGAAGGAATATAAAAACCACAAAGGCTACCAAGATAAAGGCTTCGACAAGTGTTTTTAAAACCTCATCGATCGATGCGTCCAGAAAGCGCGATACATCGTAAGCAATATTGTAATCCATTCCGGGAGGGAAGGAAGTCTTTTGAAGTTCGGCCATTTTTTCTTTTACGCTGGCAATTACTTCAGAAGCATTTGAACCCGGACGCTGTTTTAGCATGATAGAAGCAGACGGTTTACCATCGGTTTTGGAAACCATTCCGTAACTCATCGATCCAAATTCGATCTTAGAGATGTCTTTTAATTTTAGGATGGTTCCATCTGAATTGGCACGAATCGGAATTTCTTCATACTGTTTGGGTTCGTAAAATTTCCCTCCGTATTTGATCACATATTGAAGCTGATTGTCCAATTGTCCGGAGCCTTCACCTACTTTTCCGGGTGCAGCAGAGATGTTTTGTTTTTGAAGAGAAGCAATGACCTCATTTGCCGATATAGCATAAGAGAGCATTTTTTGAGGATCAAGCCATACCCGCATCGAGTATTCTTTTTGTCCCATAATTTCAGCACGTCCGACACCATCTATACGTTTCAGTTCCTGTAGAATGTTGATATCGGTGAAGTTAAAGATAAATTGCTCGTCCTGAGTTTTATCCGTACTCGTAATATTCAGGTACATCAGCATACTGTTCACTTCTTTCTCGGTCGTTACTCCGGCACGAATTACCTCTTCCGGCAACTCATCGAGTATAGTAGTCACACGGTTTTGGACGTTTACGGCTGCCAAATCGGGATCGGTTCCCACTTCAAAAAAGACTTGTATCAGCGTCAGACCGTCGTTTGACGTAACCGTTGACATATAAGTCATACCCGGAACACCATTAATAGCGCGCTCCAAGGGTAGTGCGACGGCATTGGCCGAAACTTCGGCATTGGCTCCTGTATATTTAGCCGTTACCGTTACAGATGGCGGAACAATATCAGGAAATTGTGTAATAGGCAACTGAAACAAGGCCAGTATACCAAGGAGTACTATCATAACCGAAATGATTAACGATAGTATTTTTCGTTTGATAAATAACTCTATCATTTTATATTTTTTTGATACTAATTAATAAGGAACTATAAGCTTGCGTTTTGGATGTTAATTTTGTCACCGTCCCGCAGTGATTGAGTTCCTTCTTGTACAATCAGGTCGTCGCTTTTTAATCCTTTGTTGAGGATAAATACATCGTCAAGCGTGCTTCCAATACTAATGTTGGTCATTTTTACAATTCCTTCTTTGTTGACAAGAAATACAAACTGTTTGTCCTGAATCGAAAAAACAGCTTTCTGCGGAATTAGAATCACATTCTTTTTAGGTTCTGATATAATTAGTTTTCCCGATGTTCCGTGTTTGATAAAACCTTGCGGATTATGAAATTTTGCTTTGTACTGAATAGAACCTGTTTGTCGGTCAATTTCACCGTCGGCAGTTCTTAATTCGCCTTTTTGGTTGTAAACGACTCCATTTGGTAATTCCAGTTTAATGTCGCCACCTGATTTGTTCAGAGTTTTGTCGGTCATCATTTGAAAATAGATGTTTTCAGGGATCGAAAAGTAAGCGTAGATATCATCCAGTTGAGAAACCGTTGTCAGCAGGGAGCCATTTTCTACAAGACTGCCTTCTTTGAACGGGATACGATCGATCGTTCCGTCAAAAGGAGCCCTGATAGTGGTGAAACTAATCTGCTGATTGATTGCTTTTCGTTCGGCAAGTGCATGGGCAACTTTGGCAGAAGCGGCTTCATACTTGGCTTTTGAAAGTTCCAGTTCTTTGTCGGCAATTACTTTCTTGTTAAACAGGGTTTGTGCCTGCTCAAGCTCGACTGTAGCAATTCTCAGATCTGCCATGGTACTTTTGTAGACAGCCTGAGCTTTTAGTAATTGTATTTGCAGCTCGACATCACTGATTTTAAAGAGCAGTTGCCCTTTTTGTACCTTTTGCCCTTCGCTCACATAAACCTTATCCAGTAACCCGGGAATGCGAACGTGTATTTCTACATTGTTTTTGGCGTGCACATCAGCCACAAACCGGTTAGAAACGATGGTGTCCTGCAAGGTGACTTTGTAGACGGGCAGTGTCTTGATTTTCGAAGTCTCTTTTTTGGTTTTATCTCCACAAGAGCTCAGAAATAAAACAGATAAAACAATTAACAAGAATTGATTTTTTGTAGTGTTCATAATGAATTTTTAAATAGGGGTATATAAATGAAGGTGCTCCCCAACATTGATTTGCAGGGAGTCGTGAATAATTTAAATGTTAAATAAGGGATATTGTAACGACTACTGCTTTTAGAGAGCAGTAACGTTTGGATAGAATTTTTTTATATCACAAGCTGTCCTTTGCAATAAAACACAGAAAGTGCATTGCATAAGAGGAATATAAAAATGAAACGGATTATGACCTAGAATAACTGGTACAGGTGCAGATGGGTATGACGCTGAATCTGGTAGACAGTGGCCATACCATAAATTAAGCGATTTTTGAAAATTCTGAATGGTACTAATTTGGTATAGTACGGTGTTTTTAAAGTACTGCTGTCTGAAGTTGTAGCACGGTGTTTGATCTTCTTTTTGACAATGAAATGAATGTCAAGATCTTTGGGACTAACCAAAGCGGAAGACGAAAATTGAGGTACTTCTGAAGCAGTGAAGTTTTCCTGAAGCTGACAAATCGTAAGTTCAGCAGTATGTTTACCAGATTCTCCTCCACTTAAAAAAGGGAGTAAGAACAGCAAAATAATACCTATGAACTTTAGTGGTTTCATGTATGCAGTAAAAAATTGTAGCTTGTCATCTGTAAAGACAACTTCTATTTGATATGGGCCAAATATAGGCATTTGCAAAATAAAGGATTCTTAAAATTTTAAGAAAATATTAAAAATTGAGGATAGGATAACATTCCGGAAAGACACCATTCATTTTTAGGACGGTTTTATAGAGGCTTGATGTTATAAAAACAGAATTCATTCTTAATTTTGTAAAATGACAAAGAAGCATTAAAATTATTGAAATGAATAAAGTATTCTCCCAACAGGGCACATTTTTATTAGGAACAGATCGATCAGAACAATTTGTTTTGAGTACACCTGTTCAGTTTAGCGAGTATACTGTTTTATTCGTTAGTGAAGGCGAGGGGATTTTTCATGCTGATTTTGCCTCTTTTCATTTTAGAGGCCCGGTTCTTTTGTTCTCAACACCTCAACAATCTATTTATATAAAAGAAATTAAACCTCTTGTATATAGTGTTTTACAATTTCATGGTGACTTCTATTGCATTGAGTATCACAGGAATGAAGTTGCTTGTAACGGTTTACTTTTCAATAATATATATTTAGAACCTTCTATACTATTAACGGTTGAACAGCATCAATTATACACACAATTAATGGATCAGATTACGGATGAACTAAAGCAGGAAACTCCATCCGAGATTGTATTGAGAGCTTATATTCAGTTGTTCTTAGCCAAATCGAGCAGTATCAAAATGAACAGCATGGAGAAGCAGGAACTTCAAAAAGATGAAAAAATGGATCAGTTTAGGCTGCTTTTGGAGGAGTATTTTCTAACCCTTCATAAACCAAGTGATTATGCGTCCTTATTAGCGATGACTCCCAATAGTTTTACCAAACAATGTAGAAAACGCTTCCATAAAACTCCAACGCAAATGATTCAGGAACGACAAATTCTTGAAGCTAAGAAACACCTGCACCTGACCAGAATGAGTATTAAAGAAATTGCTTTTGCTTTGAAGTTTCAGGACGAATACTATTTTAGCAGGGTCTTTAAAAAAAGGACAAACATTTCTCCGCAAACTTTCAGAAAAACAACCGGAATCTCGATCGTGGCAGATTTGTCTAGTTAATATCCTTTTTCGTCCATTCTTTACCAAACCTTTGAACGGTAGTTTTGCTGTGTTATTTAAAAACAAATAATTTAAAAACTACAGCAATGAAAAATACCATTTTGAATACAATTGCAAATTTAGATCAGTTGGGAAAAAAAGCAGTACGTGCCGGAATCGTAATTGTTTTTTTATGGATTGGCGGACTTAAGTTCTTTACCTACGAAGCAGACGGAATTGTACCTTTTGTAGCCAACAGCCCTTTTATGTCTTTCTTTTACAATCAGCCCTCCGAGTACAAAGAATTTGTCAATAAGGAAGGGGAGCTGGTTACCGAAAACCATGAATGGCAGATCGCCAATAATACGTACGGGTTTGCCAATGGTCTTGGAATTTTGTTAATCGGAATAGGAATTCTGGTAGCGATTCATCAATGGGCACCTTTGGCAAGTCTGATCGGAAGTATATTGGTTTTTATACTGACTATAGGAACATTATCTTTTTTAGTCACAACACCCGAAAGCTGGGTACCACATTTAACGGATGAGCAATATGGCTTTCCTTATTTGTCAGGCAGAGGACGTTTGGTTCTAAAAGACATTGTGATTCTGGGAGCTTCCTTAATTACGATGAGCGAATCGGCCGCATTGTATCTCAAGAGACCGTCTTAAAAAGCTAAATCACAGTAATACCAGAAAAGCCTTTAGTGCTCAGGGCAGCTAAAGGCTTTTGCATTTTCAATTATTAAAGCTTTAAAACTATTGCACGGTTACGGCATAACTTAGATTTGAGGTTGCAGTACCTCTTTTAAATCTCATTCTGTTGTATGCTCCGACAGGAACTCCGGCAGGAATTTTCAGTACGGCTTTATAAGAAGAAAGACTTACAATTTCTAAAGGATAGGTGACAGCAGTGTTACTGGTATTGTAAACTTCTACTGCCGTAAGCTCATTTAATAAACCGCCTCGCACTTCAAGAGTTTCTCCTGAACGTTTAGTAGTTGGAAAACCAAATCTCTCTGTTTTGAAATAGTCAGGTTCTGTTACTTCAATCTTAAATCTGTTTTCTACACTGGCATTCTGAAGGGTGTAAGCTCCATTTTTAATGCGAAGATCATATAATCCCAGCGGCATATTTTCCGGAAGAAAGTAATATACTCCATACTCAAGAAAAGGCGCTGTCGTTTCACCATTGCCTAAGTACACGATTTCTGCTGTGTATTCTGTTTTTTGATCGGCAGCAGATACAAAGTAAACTCTGGTATCTTTAAGGCTCATCCATAAATCATTGATGATCGCCGGATCGCTCGTACCACGATTGGTCATTTTTGCCATAAAACCTTTGGCTAGTGGCTCTTCCTGAGTCGAGGCCCATGTTCGTGGTTCCTTTTGTCTGAAATCTATTTTTAGGGTGTATTTTTTTGTAGTACCTGCTTTTGATGTAACGGTATAAACGGTACCGTCTTTAAAAGCTACCTCTGCACCAGATGCTGGAGAGATAGTAGCCTCGGTACCCAGAATGATTTCCGGTTTAACCGTTTCGGGAAGTGTTATGTGGTTGCTCCAGGTAATTACTATATTTTCCTCAGTCAGAGCGGCACTAATCGCATTGTTTTCAGTATCCTTGATGGTAAAAGATTCAATATGGGTGTAACCCGGAACTTTAATAACATCGGCCGGAATAGTATTTACCTTGTCGATATACTCCGTTTCGCACGAAACACATGCCAATGCTATAAAAAGCAGGGTCATTTGATATAAAAAGACAGGATTATGTATTCTTTTAGTCATGATTGTGTTGTCTATGTAATTATTACTTGATTTTATTTATTAGTTTTGCCACTTATTGAATAAGCGGGCTATTATTTTTTAAAATGCCTGTTTTACAATGCTTACGGTAATTTTACAGAGCCGTTTGTGGTCATGGGGGAATGATTTAGGGAATAGGGTATTTTGCAGTCGATCGCCGGTCAGCATTTGCTGCAGTTACTTTTATCTATTTCGTGCTCCCATGTTCTTTTTTTACGCTGTTGTTAATTATTTTACCTGAGTCCAGTTATAGTTTACAGTACTGTTTGAAGATCCCGGAGTAATACTGGTTACCTTAACCAGGTAAGCTTCTAATGCTGATGCAGGACTAGTAACTGATTGTGAATTTGTACCAGAATTAGTTCTCCAGATTACAATAGCTTTTGCAGGAGTCATAACATGTGTAAGGATGTTGTAAGAGTAGTATCCTAAGCCATAATTTGCTCCGGATATAGTTCCGTTGTATCCTAACACATTGTACGGATCTGCAGGTGAAGTACCCACATTACCAGATGCGTTTTTAACTACAATAGCAGAGTTCCAGCTATCCCAGTCGTCGCAAGTCTGATTTAAGTTAACAGTACCCACATACCATTTACCGGCATTACCTACCGGACGGATTGACCCTCCGTAAATACCTTCCCATTGAACGTTAACACCTCCAATTGCAGCCGCAACAGGAGTCCAGTTCGTATAGGTAGAAGACGGTGCAGCAGTTCTGTTTACCGTAACAGAGGTAGAAGTAACTGTACAAAGAGCTAAAGCAGATTTCTTAGTTAAATTGGATCCTTGCGATTGTTCTTTTGCTACCGCTTGTGTTTCGGCATTTTGTTCGTCAGTACTACAAGATGTAAATGAAATAGCAGCCACTGCTAAAATTGATAGAATTATTTTTTTCATAATGATTTATATTTGATAGATTAATTGGCTTCTTTCATTACCCTCGCAGTGTAAACAGGCATTTTTTATTTTCTTAAATTTAATTGGTGATCCTGAACGGATATTTCATGGTAGTTGACAGATTGTAACTTTCCATCATTAACCAGTAATCGGTATCCGGTTGAAGAGGTACAGTTGTATTGGCAGCATCTGCAAAAACATACATGACATAAAAACTTCCAATATCAAGACCTTCATTGTATTGTTTCATCTGCCATTTTTTGTTGCCTTGCGCGTCTACCACAAATACTTTTGTCACCTCATAAGACGGCAGGAAGTTTTGCCCTTTTACCGTAAGCGGACTATCGGTACTAATCGAGAAAGTTTCTGTTGGACTTGATACTTCATTTACGACTAATTTAGGCTGTTGTATGACAACGTTCACTGTGTAAACCGCGGTTGTTCCGTCTGCTGCCTTTGTGGTATAGGTTACCGGAGTTTTACTAAAAACAGGTATCAGTTCTTTTGCGGCAGGAGAAATAGTGGTATTTGCCGGTAATGTTATGGCAGCTTCAAGATATTGATACTCATAATAAGAAGGCAGGTAAACTGTAATGGTCTTTTTGAGATTATTTACAGCACTATGAATGGCCTGAGTGGTGCCCGGATTGGTTACACGAAAAGATATAATTCTCTTAGCATCCAGACCGGTAACTATTTCTGTAATGGGTGCTTCTTTTACATCTGTCCATCTTTCTTCCTCACTGCTGCATCCTGTTAACAAAGTAAGTAGTGTAAAAGCTGAAGAAAATAAAGTTGTTTTTAATGGGGTAATTTTACTATTCATGTGAATTAAATTGATTATCGGATTTCAAATTTGGTACTTCCCGCTGGTACCATTACATATTCAAAAGTGTAATACATGTGTGGAGTGTCTTTAAACCAATCTTTAGCGCTGTATACATCTTTATAAACAGATATCATTTTGATTTTTGCGTAATTACCGTTAGCGGTTTTCAGGATAATCGTTCTGGCCGGAATTACAGTCCCGTTTGCAATTTTTAACGATTCCCCAAGTGCATAAGCCACATGTGCTTTCTGCGGATTTTTTCCATCCGATACCACTTCGCCTCCAAAATCATACAAGTACCATCCTGTTCCGTTTCCAAATGAGCCCGCATCATCAGTACCGATAAGGTCAATTCCGGTTTTAAACTGACTGTCTGCAGGAATATCGACAACTTCGTTAAAAGGTTTGGCTACAATTGTGATTCCACCAACACCTCCCGCAAGAGAGCCGTTGTTTTGGGAGTTACTTCCATTGTTTCCGGATAAAAAGCTCGCGTAAAGCCCGCCAAAAGCCAGATCCCATTTGCGGGTTTTTTTATAAGATCCTTCTACAGCTTTATTTTCTTCAAGACTGTAGTAAAGTGTTGCTGAAGGAGCAGTAGGATTTGCATCAGAAGTACTCCCTTGATAGTTTTTGACCTGTATTACTTTATAGAATAAACCGGTTGAAGGAATTTCGGTTTTCGGATCGGTTGCCTTATTTTCGTCTGCTGAGCAGGCTGTAAACAAAACAGTTAGGAGAAAAATGACCAGTAAGGTTGCGGGCATTTTTGGGGTTAGGGTTTTGATTTTTGTCATGTTGTTAAATTAATTGGTATTTAAATTTTTACTTCCGTCCTGCTGTACAAAGTATTTGAAAGTAAAATAGGGAGCAGGCCAGTTTAAATCAGTTACAGCAGGGGGATTGCCTTTGTAAGCATTTATGAGTTGTAGTTTTGCATATTTTCCATTAGGCAGACGTAACGCGTAAGTACGATCCGGAATAGCCTGCATGATATGACTGCTCAGGCTGTAATAAAACCAACCCGCAGAGCTTTCAGAGGAAGACCATCCGATTTTAGTAACTTCACTGTTGTTAAAATCAGTATCTGAAGGTGCCTGATTGACATTTTTATAAGCCTCTTTCAATAGTATTACCGCTGTGTTTTTTGCCGGACCGCCGTAACCGGGATTGTACTGGTATTTTGTGTTGTTTATAAAAACCTCACTATTGTAAGGCCCTGTAAAAGCAATGTCCCAGTCGTTTGTTTTCATGAATTGTAAAGAATCTGCTTTTGTATGCAGCCAGATTTGTTTCTGATCGCTAAAGCGAAAAAGAAAAGTATGGAAACTTCTTTTTTCCTTGCCCTTTGTGTCGGTGCTCATAGAAGCTCCGGTATCTCCGGCAAGATCTGAAACTACGGTGCTTTTACCATCCGTCAAAGCGGCTGTTGGATTTTCGTCAGTGCTGCTGCACGAAAGAAAGTTCATACTTAGAATAAGTAGTAGTAAAGGCCATTTTTTGAATCTATTATTTGTTATCATGATGAAATATTTAAGGGAGATTATAGTTTTATTGATCTTTAAAAAAACGATAGCTTATGCCGGCAAGTATTATTCTTCCGGGCTGTCCGGGCATTAGTGGATCGGTGTAGTTGAAAATGTTATCAGCTGTGATTCGAATACTGAGATGCTCTTTTAACAGTTGTTTTTCGATACTGGCATTCGTAAGCCAATAATCCTTCACAAAAATGTCGTATTTGTCAATGAATTGATTGCCGTTTCGATCTCCGAAAGGATACTTACCTCTAAAATTAACCCTGATATTTGCATTAAGTTTCCACGGATTATAACGATAGAAAATGGAGGTATTGGCCATGTGGCGGGAACGATTTTCGATACCCCAGTAATCAGACGGACGGGGTTTATACGAATTACCGGTTGCAGGATCATGTATGTTTTGGCTATAAGGCCATTTACCCGCACTGATACTGTCTTTAATACTAAGATCTTTAGCAATTAAATATTGATAACCGGCACTTATTTCGAGGTTCTTTATCGGACTGAGTTTTAAAGCAATTTCAAATCCTTTGTTAACAGCTTTCGGCAGGTTTTGATACGTATAAATAATTTGATTATTGATTCCTGTAGCGACCTGAATGCTATTGATTTGATTGGTTATTTTATGATAAAAAAGATTTCCTTCTATTTTAAACTTTTTGGAAGGTTCTAAAACTAATCCTGCATTGTACGAAGTACTTTTTTCGGCCTGAAGATTTCCGGCAGTTTGATTGAGTACGTATTGCCTGATTTCACTAATCTGACCGTCCTCTTTTAACTGCTGTAGTGTAGGAGCGAGAACCGCATTACCTATCACCAGGTAATTTCCGTTAGGATTAAAGAAAACGAGGTAATTGGTTTTGAAATCAGGAGCTTTAAATCCTGTCCCAATGCCTGTTTTAAAAGTCAGTTTAGACGTAATAAAGTATTGCAATCCAAAACTGGGATTGAGTCTTCCTCCAAAATTATTAGTATGATCGTAACGGAGTCCGCCCACAGCTTTTACTTTCTGAACAGGAGACCATTCACCCTGAACATAAGAGAAAAAAGTCTGTAGAGAATTGATACCATTGAGTGACTTATCGTTCATATTTTCCAGACTTCCGCCAATCCCGCCAACAAGCTGGTACGAATTGTTATTGCTGTAGGAGAATTGCTGTTCTACGCGGTGAAGAGTCTGTTTAAAAACATCCTGACTAACAGCATTATTGCTTTGCTGCCAGGCCACACTCATATCGGCAGTATAATGGGTGAGGTAGTATCGCGTAATACTTCTTAAATTAGTATTAAAACGGTGATCGAACGAAAGAGAAAGGTTAAGATCCTGCTCGTCCTGATGATCTCCGGAAATGTGTCCAAGACCAAAATCCTTTTGCATAAAAGAACGACGCAGGCCGTAACGACCGCTTAGATTTAAATAACTGTTAACACCGGTTTGGTAACGCGATCTTCCCTGTAAGCTATAATTGTCGTAGGGTGGAGAAGTGGTTCCCTTAATGTATTTTGAATTGGTATTAAAACCGTCGGTTCGATAATAATTTGCCGCTAAATTGGCAGTTCCCTTATTTTGTGCAAATGGAGTTTCACCTTCAACAGTGGCATCAAGAATGTTCAATGAACCATAACTTACAGAAGTCTGTAGCTGCGGATCAACTACGCCGTGTCGGGTAATAATGTTAATGGTACCGCCCAATGCTTCACTGCCATAAAGACTGGAAGACGCTCCTTTTATGATCTCAATGCGTTCAATGTTAGACACACTGATTCTTGAGAGATCGAAGTTACCATTGTTGCGTCCCACCATAGGCTGACCGTCAATAAGTACCATAATGTATTCGCTGCCAAAGCCCTGCATTTGAACACCTACAGATCTTGCTCCACCACTAATATTGTTGACAATGGCAATTCCGGTTTGCTCTTTTAAAACCTCATCAAGTCTTCGGCTACCCATTAATTCAATGGTTTTACGATCAATAATGGTTACGGGCATTGCACTATACTGAGCATTGACAAGACTTTCGGGATTACTCTTTTTGGAACGACCTTTTACGCTTACTTCATTCAGATCAATACCCGGCTCCATAGTAATGTGCAATGGCTTGATAGCGGAGCCATTCAAAACAATCTGTCGGATGTAATCTTTAAATCCCATAGTGGTGATCCTGATGTTGTAGGTTCCATTGGATACACCGCTAAATGAAAAGTACCCCGTACGATCTGATAGTACTGACTTACCTGAAGACTCTAGTGTCACGAGAACCTTTGGAAGCGGATTTCCGGCATGATAGACAAAACCGCTAAAATCGGAACTGTTTTGAGCCTGAACAAAACTTATATACAAAACAAGCAAACAAGTAAGTATTATTTTTTGGACAGGGGCGTTGGTATTTTTGTTTTTCATTCTTAGTGTTATCCATTGTCTAAAGAAATAAGAGCATTATTTAACCATTATTCTTATTTAGACTGTGTAAAAATAATAATTAATAATGTAGTAATAGTATTTTTTTTACAGAATGGGCGGAAATTAAGTAGGTAAAAGATTATCAATGTGAATTTAAACTTCAGATAAAAGGTTTTAGCTAATTGTTTATTAGTCTTTTAGATGTTTAAAGAATACGTAAGTTAAGTTCTTTTTTTAAGAAAAATTTAACAGAATAAAAGAGGTGAAAAAGCACAAAATACAGTGGCTCTTTTGGGTTATTTAGGTGCCGGTTCTTACAAAATCGTCTCAAAACAAGAGAAAATAGCTTTTGAAAATTTTAAATACTATCTGTTTTGGATTTTAAATGGTGTTACAACTGAGCTGTTCTGTTGACAATAGAGTTTTAAAAAAAATCTCATTTCGAAATGAAATGAGATTAGCGAGGTTGCCATTAGGAGAAAACGTCTATATCCATTCTCCTGCAATATTGTGATCGTTTGGTAAATAAGTAAGATACTGCACCATGCGTGGGTTCTGACCCTTATTAGGTGTGGCACAATGAGGCAATGCACTGTTCCAGATGATAAAATCACCTGCTTTTCCAAGCACGGGCTCCGATTTCAGGGTTTTGATAGCTTCTTCTCTGGGATTGACATTCGGATCAAGGTTGTTTAACCAATCGTCTATTTTATTATGAAATCCGGGAACACAATGAAAAGCACCATCTTCAGGTCCGCAGTCGGTGAGGTAGAGTAGTCCCTGTATTTCAAACTGAATGGGCTGTCTTAAACTCATGTCCCAATGAAGCGGACTTCCCAAGAAGGTAAAATCTCTGGTTTCCGGCGGGTTGAAACTTACTTTATCGATCGTTTTATAAATTTGATCTGTACGGTACAGTTGTTCGTACGCTCTTTTAATTTTGGCCGAAAATCGGTTTCGGTTTAAAGTCTCATGATCTGAAAAATTAAGCATTAGACCTTTTTGATCTTCGTGTCTTTCGTACCAGCTGTCTTCTTTAAAAGGATCCATTTGCAGAAAATCCCAAATGGCACGTTGCGTGTCTTCACAATCTTTCTCCGGAATAGCATTTTTTAGAACCACATAACCGTTTTCATTCCAGAATTCCAGATCTTCCTGCGAGAGAACATCAGTGGCAATACCTTCAGATTCATAATTGATGTTTCGTTTTCTGTTGCTGATCCAGATTTTAAAAGTATCAAAATCAGGTTTTTCAAAATACAAATACTGTAAAGTGTCTTCCATACCAATACCCAATTGGAACAAGGCTTTAATTTCTGCATTCCAGGTTTCGTCATCAGTTTGAACGGTTGAACCGTCCAGCTGTAAAGTGCGTTTCCATAACTTTTCAAGAACAGTTAGTGAGTCTGTCATTTCGGTAGTTTTTATTATTTATGAATCAATACTTTCAAAAGTAAGGTATTTAAAGCGGTCTGCTAAAAGTAAAAATACGTGTTTTTGTCTTTAGTTTATGGTTTATGGTTTATAGTTTATGGTTTATAGTTTATGGTTTATAGTTTATGGTTTGCGCTCCGCATCTTGCATCTCACATCTTGCATCTTGCATCTCACATCTTGCATCTCACATCTTTCATCTCACATCTCACACATTATAGCTACACTCCGTTAAAGAACAAAATACGGAAAATCTAAGATCCGATTTATTTATCACTTCACAAAATGGAATAAAACAGGTGTATTTACGTATTAATAATTGCAGTTTTTTACTTATACTTGTTGGTGGTTTATGGGATAATAAATTGATTATAAGCGACTAATTTTTTCACCTCTTTTCATAGTTAAGAGTTGAATTTTCACCTTCCAAGGTCATCCAGTAAGGAGTATGCTAAAAATCCTTTAAAGAGTAAGCAAAACTTTAAATTCAGAGATAATGGACATCAGTTTTTTTTCCTCCACTATTGTTCAGGTCGCTATTTCACTGATCATAAGCTGGGCGTTATTTGCTTTATTGTGCAGTATGATTCTTGAACTAACGGTACAGATAAAAAGTGAAAGAGGCCGGTTTTTCAGAAGTAAAATTATTGAAAAGCTTTTTGATTTTTCCAATCAGATCAATTGGGGATTGTTAATGTACAACAACAGCAACATCAGATTATTGACGAAATCGGAAAAAGCACCTCCAACCGAAATTACTTCCAAAACTTTGGCAGAAGTACTGGTGGATACCGTTGCTAATGCTCAGGCAGCTAAAATACTGCTTCAGGACGATGAAGTAAACCATGAAAAGAAGTACAGCAATGACCTGCTGAATAATTTTGAGTTTGCGATTACTTATTTGGGGCAAAGCGATTTGATTTTGATGTTGAAGAACGCCATGAACAAAGCCAAAATTAGAGCTTCCGGGGCGGCAAATGGGGCGGCAGAAAAGGTTCTTTATGAAGAATTGATTAAAGAAGTTACGATTTGGTTTGATCAGTTTAGTGACCGAACCAGTGTATGGTATAAAAAACTCTCCAGAAAGCGCTTGTTCATTATCGGGCTTCTGGTGAGCTGTATCATTAATATTGACAGTATCGTTTTGTTTAAGTATTATGATACTAATCCAACGGCAAGAACCGCCATGATTGATTATTATACGAAGAACAAGATGCAATTAGAAGTACTCAGCGCGAAATATGGTACACCGGGACAAGGCACAGCAACTGATACAGCAGCCCTGAATTCAACCAAAAAAGATATTAAGGGTTTATCCAAACAAATAGATAGTTTAAAAACCAATTTAGATTTGCCTATTGGGTGGAAAAAAGCACAATGTGCTGATGTGAAAAGCAGTTCAGAAAAAGATTGTTTCACCTTCTCTTGTATTCTGCTTAAAATACTGGGGATCATTATTTCAGCCTTTGCGGCAAGTTTAGGAGCTCCGTTTTGGTTTGATATTCTGAAAAAAGCAACTTCTACAGCGCAAACAGTAATTAAAGAAGTATAGATTATGGAAAATAATTACAAAAATGCTCATACGCACATATTCACCATGAATAATGCGCCAAAAAACTTTCTGGAATTGTATATGCCTCCATTTTTGGCTAAAGGAGTTGATAATTTTACGAACACCAACCTTGGGGCATGGCTAATTAGACAATTGGCAAGCAGTAATAAAGGAATGGCCAAAAGATATGCTACCTTTCTTCAAATCGGTAAAAGTAAATATCAAACCGATATTTTTGAAGATTTAATGTCCCGATACCCTAACGAAACATTTCAGTTTATTACGCTGTGTCAAAACTTGGAATATTTAGGTGTTGGCAGATCTGTTAGCGGTTTTGAAGGGCAAATAGAGGAAGTGATTGATATCAAAAGAAAATACCCTACCAATATTCTGCCTTTTTTCGGACTTGATCCAAGATGGAAAAGCAGTGGAGATGAAATTCAGAAAACAGTAGAGCGATATTTCGAAACTAAAATTGAAGTAGGCGGAACGTATGTATATCCGTTTCAGGGACTAAAAATGTATCCAAGTACCGGACATTATGCCTTTGACACAAAACTTAGAAAGACGATGGAATGGGCTGCCGACAATGGTGTTCCGATAATGACACACACCTATTATCTGGGTGGAATTTTTAACTATGATAAGAATTACATTATACGAAATTTAAATCCTGTTGATCCCTATACCGGAAATGTGTACGGAGTACCTAAATTTATTGAGGAGAAAGGAGGTTTCTTTGGAAATCTCTTTAACGGCCAAACACGGACTAGTTGTAGAAGCAGCTGCTCTTATTTTCTCGAGCCACATTCGTATGAGTCTATGCTGAATACCATTAAAGACCTTAAAATATGTTTTGCACATTTTGGTGGAGTGAAGCAAATACAAGTAATACAAAAGAATAATACAGAGAACAAACAAATCAATCCTTACGGGGTGTTAAGAAAGAACTGGTTCAGTCAGATACAAAATCTGATGGTTCAGCATCCAAACGTTTACACAGACATATCGTATGATGTCGCCGAATGTCTTCTAAAAGAAAATAATGCGCTTTATAAAGTGTTTTTTGATGAGGCTAATAAACCCTATGGCAATCAAATATTGTTCGGTACCGATTATTTCATGACGGAGAAAGACAGTTTGGAACAAGTTGCGGTGCAGGGATTTAGAAATTATGCTTCAGATAAGATACTTAACAGCGGAAACTCTTTATGGGATCAAATGGCAAAGAATAATATTAATACTTATTTGAAGAGTAAGTATTATCCTTAATGGTTTTAATCAATCGTACTGTTTAATTAATATAGTGAGATGAAATTTTTTAACCTCCAGAATCAAGTGATTCTGGAGGTTTTTTTTGCGATAAAGGCTGAAAGCTCAAAAGCACAAGAAACGAGCAACGTAATATGATCTACGTTAAGTAGGAGTAGTGCCCTGAAAGGTTAAGAGCAAAGAGAGGATCTGAAATCAGCCCTTTAGAACTGTAATTCTTATAATTGTATTTTTATTCAGAAGGTTTTGTAGCGTAAATGCTTATTT
>NZ_CAGKLC010000018.1 GCF_903469665.1 Flavobacterium sp. UGB4466
GATATGAATATGGTAATTTTAATTCTCAAAAAGGGAAGATAGTAAATGAAATAAATTTCGAAAAAGAATTAAGTGATTTGAGTTATATCAAACAAAAACAGGCCATAGCCAAACATATTTTGATTTCTTTAAATGCAACAATTGAAAAGCTTAAGAAGAAAAAAATCAGTTATGATTTTGAAAGCATGCAAAATGATTTTTTAGAAATTCTAACAAAATGGAAATTAAGTTAAACTTTATAAAATCCGATTTGCGAAAGTAGATCGGATTTGCTTCGTCTATTCGTTGTCCTTTTGATCGAAGGGAGACTCAGGCGATAATGAATAGGAGAAGCAAATCGCACTCCTATATCTACAACCATCCGGACTTTACCAGGCGTAATTTCTTGCTTGATTTTGCCTTTCAGTCGAAAGGACAATACAGAGTCATAAAATTTAACAAACGAAAAAATGTTAAAAACTTGACAAAAAAAAGCATTGTAGTCGTCTTATAATTCTTATTTTTATTACTTATAAATAAGAGATTCATGACATTACCTTTCATAGAAATAATAGAAGCCACTACCAGTGATCCTAATTTGCTAATGTGGAAATTTGCTGATGAAGACAAAGAAATCAAAAACGGCGCAAAACTAACCGTCCGAGAAAGTCAACAGGTCATGCTTTTAAATGAAGGTCAGCTTGCGGATGTTTATTTACCCGGACTTCACACTTTGTCTACAGAAAACATTCCTGTCCTAAGCAAACTCAAAGGCTGGAAATACGGATTTGAAAGTCCGTTTAAAGTCGATGTTTACTTTTTCAATACGCATCAGTTTATCAATAACAAATGGGGAACTCTTGCCCCAATTCTCCTAAACGATCCTCAATTTGGACAAATCAGGATACGGGCTTTTGGAAGTTTTGATATTAAAATTACAGATGTTGCCAAATTCTTTCGCCAATATGCCGGAACTTACAAGCAGCTTACCATTTTCGAACTGCAAAATCAATTAAGAGATTTTGTCGCTCCAAAATTTGGTGAAGTTTTAGCAAACGAAAACATAACTGTTACGGATGTTGCCGGAAACATAACGCAATTGGGCAAAAAAATAGAGCCTTATCTCAAACCCTATTTCGAGCAATTTGGAATTGAGCTGACTCAGTTCGTTATTACCAGCGTAACCTTACCGGAAGAAGTAACAGCACATTACGACAAAATCACCAGCATGAATATGGTAACCGATATGGATAAATTTACCAAATTCAATACCGCAACTGCCATCGGCGATAAGGGAACAGCACTTCACGAGGCAACGCAAAATGCTTTAAGCATGGGGATTCTTTTAAATCAACTACAGCAGAATAAAGAGACTTCAAAAGAAGAAATAAAAGACGATCTCACCTCAAAACTTCAAAAACTAAAATCTTTGTTTGATGCCGGTTTAATTGATGAAGAGGAATTTAAATCGAAGAAAACAGAATTACTAAGTCAGTTATAATGGAAGAGAAAAAAGTAAATTCATTTTTGAGCAGGCTCAAAGAAAAGGCACAAAAACAAACGAATTATGGCGGAGAAACAGAAATGACTGAAGCCAAGATGAATGCTAAAGACTGTCCAAATTGTGGCGCAGGAAGAGCCAAACAAGACGGACTAACGCATTGTGCCTACTGCGGATTTGAGTTTTTGAGTGTAAATCTCACAGATGGCGTTTACCTTAAAAAAGAAGACAATTCAATTTAAACCTTTAAAGTAATGTTCGGATTATTTAATAAACAAAAAGACGAAGCTCTTCCGGAATGGTATTCGGAGCTTCAGCAATCACAGGAAAGATGGTTTAACTTTTTAGAAAAACTGGAAGCCAAACTGGAAGAATTTGCAACTGCCGCAATTCCGGAATTGAAAGAGATTCTTCAAAGTGATGATGATTTATACAAAAGAGCTTTTCACAGAGTATATTCCGGTGTAAATGGTCAATTATCCAATATCAGAGAAAAAGCGAGAGATACTTATGAAGAAAAAATTATCGACGTTTACAATCATTACAATTCCCAGATTTCTGTTTTAAGCAAACATCACAATTTAGTATCAGATTTCAGAAGCGTCTGTTCTGATCGTCATAATGACTTTGAAGATCAATACGAATATTGGAGAACCCAAATCGAAAAAACACAGGAGCGTGATCTTGAAATTGAGTACCAAAAAATACTGGACGAATTTGAAGCAATCAAAAATAAATTCAACTGCACACAATGTGGAGGCAATATTGAGATCGAAAAAATCTTTTTAATCGAAACTTATATTCAGTGTCCGTATTGCAATACCCAAAACACGTTTGCTCCCAGCACACAGGCCAGAAATCTGCAAAATATTGCCAGAGGTCTGGCAGAGCAAAGAACAGCACATCTGTACAAAGCTTTTGAAATCGAAAATAACAAAGAGCGTGAATTATACCATCAGCGTCATGAATTGAGTTTGAGTAAAATTCACGAATCTGATAAAAAAGTACTGAGTCAGATTCTGGCAAAAATGGAGGAACTTGAAGAACAAAGACAGTTTGTGATTCAAAATGCCCCAAAACTGCATCAGGCCTATTTACGTGCCATGTATGACGAATGGAATAAAATCACGCCCGATTTGAAAGAACACAACGAAAAAATGTATCAAAACCAATTACAATATTTATAATTTATTAACCCCTAAACAAACGGAAAAATGTTTAAAAAACTTTTTGGAGCCTTAACCGGAGACAACAAACAGGAAAATCAAAATTATGAAACTCAAACTTCAAACAATAATTATGAAAATGATTATGAAGATAACGATCAGGAAACAGAATATGATCCCGAAACTTTACACGGCACACATTATTCTGTAGAAGATTTCGACAATGAGGTAGCAGAAAGATCTGAAGCATGGATCACAGACGAACGCGCAAGTGGAGAAAATCTTGACGAAAAAGACGTTCAAAATATCTACTTTAATTACAGAAGAGAAGTATATAAGGAATGGAACAACTGTGATTCAGATCAGATGATTCGTTTTGAGCACGCCAATTCTTTAAAATACAGTGGAGTTCAGGTTTCAGGATTTGTAAAAGTAGAGGACAACAATCCGTTTTTGGAGCCCGTACATGGAGTAGATTTAAGAACTTATACTGCAATGTGTCTTAAAATAAGCGCCGGGATAGATTATCTTGAAGTATGCAAAGCAATGGGATTTGAACCGGCAGTTTGGGAAGAACTAAATACGATCTGGCCACAGCGTATGGGTGAAGATACTTCGTTTACGGTTACTACTTTATTTGGTCAATATTATGCCGAAAATGTAACCGTACCACAATTAGAGAATCTGAAAGCCGAAACTTCAGAAGAAGGAGCCGCTAATCTTGAAAAAATCAGAACAGATCGTTACTTCTACGAAGAACTTGCCGGAGCCAGACAGGCAGCTTATGAATACGGAATTGATGGTGCTCAGTGGATTCTGGAAAACTTCGGAATTAATTTAGCGGATTTCCAATCTGTTGCCATGCAATGGATGACCGAGCAAAATCAAAACTGGAACTCTGAAGACATTAACGAATTCTTCAATTACCAACAGGAAAAACAAAAAGAGTATGCCGCTAAATTTGCCGCAGAACAAGGTGGAAACATCGCAGACGATATCAATTTCTAAATTGACCTTTTTTGATGATAAAAAAACCGATTTGCAAAACAAATCGGTTTTTTATTCGTTTTAAAATTTCTTAAAATTCTTTAAAAGCTATAAAATAATACCTAATGGAAAACACACCTACCTTCTTTGCCGACGGAGAAAATCCAAAAATGATCGAAGCCTATCAAAAAGCACAAGAAACCTTTAAATATTTTTGGAGAGAATTATCTTGGGAATACCGCCGAATTGTTCCGGGACTTGACGTTGCCTGCGTAAAACTAGCCTTTACTCAGGAAATTGATGGTGAAACTGTAGTCGAACACATGTGGATCAACGATATCAATTTTGACGGTGATACCATTTACGGCATCTTAGTAAATCAGCCTAACGATTTAACCAATGTTAACAATGGCGACGAAGTACAAATTCCCGTAAATCAAATAAGCGATTGGCTATATGCGTCTCAGGGTAAAACCTACGGAGCCTTTACAATACATGCGATGCGTTCAGAAATGAGTAAAGAGGAAAGAGAAGACCATGATGAAGCCTGGGGTCTAGAATTTGGAGATTACAACGATATTCTGGTTGTTTCAGATCAAAAAGAAAAACCGGAAAACCTCATAGAACACCCAATGAGCAAAAACATGAAAGAAAGCCTTATTGATTTTGTCAAAAATAATCCCGAAGAACTTAGCGCGACAGATGAACTTGGTTATACTTTTTTACATCGCGAAACCATTGCAGGAAATAAAACCTCTGTTGAAGTTTTACTGCAATCGGGAGCAGACACAAAAGTTAAGACCAACAATGGCAAGACCGCCCTTGACTTTGCAAAACAACTGAACTGGGAACATTTAATTCCTTTGTTGTAGTTTTTAGTATCTAAAGTCCGATTTGTCTTAGCATATCGGACTTTTTTTTTGAAATTTCTATGAAAATAAATATTAATTTATAGTAACCATTAAGAGACCTTTTTTTAATAATAAAGCACTAATTTTGCGGCACCCAAAACAAATCTGCCATGAAAAAAATAGTGCTCGTAGTAACATTCGCTCTTCTTTTACCTGCAATGGTTATTGCGCAAACCAAAACTGAAACGCCTGATGTTTTTGCAAAATCTACTAATTATGTAAATGATTTTGAAAAAATCCTTACTTCAAGCCAAACCAAAAATCTGAGCGACTTTTTGAAAGCCGGCGAAACCAAAACTAAAACTAAAATTACTATTGTAACCCTCTCCTCAATAGCACCATACACTAATCTTACCGATTATTCTTCAGACCTTGAACAGTATCTGGTTTCTAAACTAAAAATAGACTCCTCTATTTTAATCGTTTTAAGCAAGCAACTGAGACAAATTCAGATTCAGGGCGTCAATAAACTGCGTCCAAAAATGAGCGATCAGGAAATTAAAGACATCGTATCAGCTTATGTATTACCGGAATTGAAAAAAGGCGATTATTATAAAGCCTTACAGGAAGGTTCGATTCAGCTTATTAAAAAACTGGAGTAAGAAAGTAACCCGTTTATTGATTACTTATTAATCAAGAAAATAGTAAATCCGACCTATGAAAATAGGTTGGATTTTTTTGTCATTTCGACCGAAGGGAGAAATCGCACTAGAAACTCCGTTGCTAGAATCTCCAATCTTTGTCGAATTTAGGATGTGATTCCTCCCTCCGGTCGGAATGACACAAATCATTTGCAACACCTAATAACGAAAAATTATGGTAGCGTATGTTTTATCAAAAGCAATAATTAAAAGTCAAGTAACTTTGACAAAGAAATTCCTAAAACATTTGCAATTTCAAGCAAAGTGTAAATCGTCGGATTAACTTTTCCGTTTTCAAGTTTTTCAATAGCTTGGCGGTCTTTACTACAAGCCCTTGCCAAGTCAGATTGACTCCAACCTCTTTTTTCTCGAAGTTCGACAATCCTTTGACCAATTTTCTTTTTTAATACATCTCGTGTCATTTATCAAATGTCATACAATTTGCTTACAAAATTGTCATACTAAAGATTGACAGATCGAAAAAATAATTTACATTTGTCATGTAATTATATGACAAATGAAAAATTCAAGAAAACTGAAAATTCATAGAAAGCATCAAGCACGGGCTTACAGAAAAACCATAACGATTCCACAAATAATACTTGAAGGTAAATGGCTTGGTCGTCTTGGCTTCATGGCAGGACTGATGGTAAATGTAGAACAAAGGAAAAACAAATTGATAATTACTGTTCACAAGGAATGATTTTGCGAATAAAACTCTTCAATCAGATACATTTCAAAGCACTATTTTCCTTCAAAAAAAGACGGTACAAACTTGGCACTTTCAAACTTTTACACGCGATTATTTTTCATAACTTTATCACTAAATAAAAAGGGTCATGAAAGAAATATGCATTGTAGAATTTCCGTCGAATCTGGGTTTAAAAGAACCTCAACCCGGAAAAGAACCGGGCGTAAAAAACTTACCTGACTGGTTATGGAAACACCATCTTCATAAACTCATTCACCCTAAAAATAGTGTAAGACTTGATCCTCCAAAATATTCAAATAAGCGGGATCCTGAAACTCAAATTCTCAATAGCACTTCACTAATCGATTATGCCAGAGAGCAAGCTTATCTGTTAAACAATATACTTTCTCAGAACAAATTTCCGTTTATCTTAGGCGGAGACTGCAGTATACTTTTAGGAACTGCTATAGCATTAAAGCAAAAAGGAAATTACGGACTGTTTTATCTCGACGGACATACCGATTTTATGGATATCGCGTTATCCGAAACCGGAGGTGTTGGCGGAATGGCCGCATCAATTGTTACCGGAAACGGAACTAAAAAACTAACCAATATTCTAAATCTGTGTCCTTATATCAAAGAAGAAAATCTCTGGTGTGTGGGAAATCGTGAATATGATGATGCCTATGAAAATGAAATTCGCAACTCCTCTGCTACCTACCTTAGTTTGGATCACTTGCGAAACCAGGGGATTCAAAAAAGTGTACAATTATTTCTTTCGGAAATAGAAAATAAGAATCTCGATGGTTTCTGGCTGCATATCGATGTCGATGTTTTAAATGACACCATAATGCCTTGCGTCGACAGCAGAACACCCGACGGACTTACTTATGCCGAATTTAACGAACTAACTTCAATGCTTTTTCAAAGTAATTTGTTAACCGGACTTGAAATTACCATTTTAGATCCTGATCTCGATCCTACCGGACAATACACCAAAGAGTTTGTAAATCACTTTTCGGCTACTTTTAATCAACATATCAATCTGGAGGTATAAAAACTTTTTGTCCTGATTTTGTCAAACTAAAAACCGTATTTTAGCTACTACCATTGAAGCAAAAAACACAGCCAAAACAATTGCATCATGAATACAGCGATACAAGATTACAATAGTTTACAAAGCAGTTCCGATCAGGAAATCTGCCACCAACTGGCGGTACTAATCGACGAAAATCTGCCGGAGGCCGAGAATAAAATCTGGCACGCACATCCGGTTTGGTTTTTAGAGGGTAATCCTATTGTAGGCTACAGCAAACTAAAAAATGATGTTCGGTTATTGTTCTGGAGCGGTCAGTCTTTTGATGAAGAACAACTTGCCAATGAAGGCTCTTTCAAAGCGGCAGAATTTCGCTATACCTCAGTCGACCAAATTAACCCATCCGACTTAAAACGCTGGCTTGCAAAAGCAAGAAAAATTCAGTGGGACTATAAAAACATTGTCAAGCGTAAGGGAGTTTTAATACGTCTGAAATAATTTAAAAAAGTATTATATTCAATCTTTGAATTGAAAAGCAATCCTAAAAACTTTTTAAATTTTTAAATGGAGAAAGAACAACTAATACAAATACTAATCTATTTCCACGCCCTGCTTGGCGCTATTGCACTTGTTTCGGGATTCATCTCGTTAGTCTCTCAAAAAGGGAAAAACACGCATAAAAAACTGGGAAAACTCTTTTATTACACCATGCTTCTGTCGGCCATAAGCGCCATGATTATTTCGGTACTGCCCCAACATCAAAGTCCGTTTTTATTTTCAATCGGAATTTTTAGTTCCTATTTTGTACTAACCGGCTACAGGGCTTTACGCTTTAAAAAAAGCGATGTAAACCTTAAAAACGACAAAATCATTTCGGGAATTATGCTCGTTACGGGGCTTGTAATGATCCTGTACAATCCGTTAATAAATCAATCTATCAATATTGTTTTAACCGCTTTTGGCCTCGTTGGACTGTTTTTTTCAAGCAGGGATTTAATGCTTTTTAAAAATAAAACCAGACTAAAAACTGTGTGGCTAAAATTGCATTTAGGAAAAATGCTTGGCGGTTATATCTCCGCCACCACCGCTTTTGTAGTTGTAAATGAATTTTTTCCTGGTTTTTACGGTTGGTTTATCCCCGGAACAATAGGAGCATTTTATATTGTGTACTGGATGAGAAATGTCGATAAAAAACAAACCGCAGTAAGAATAGAATAGAATTATTGTCGAAAGAGGAAAGAAGAAAGAGCAAAGAAGAGAGATAATTTACTCCTTAAACTAAGATGAAAAAACGCATAACATATCAAATTGATTCTTTTACAAAAGAAAAATTCAAAGGAAACCCGGCAGGAGTTGTCGTAAATGCAGACGGAATGAGTGACTACGAGATGCAACAAATTGCCAGGGAATTAAACAACTCCGAAACAGCATTTCTTTTCGCTCCTGATGGTCCTGACTGTGATGGCATTATACGCTACTTTACCCCAAATACCGAAGTTCCTATTTGCGGACACGCTACAATTGCAGCAATGTATGCAAAAGCCATCGAAGAAAAGTTAGACTCCTGTATTTTAAGATACAAAACAAAAATTGGTATTCTACCATTTGAAATCATTCGGAAAAATGATGATTATCAAGTTGTGATGACGCAGGGAAGTTTTGAACTTAGCGCCCCTTTTAATGAAACGATCGCGCAAAAAATGATAACTGCTTTAGGTCTTGAAAAATGGGAAATCGATGAAAAATGTCCGATTCAGATTGCTTCCACAGGCCATTCTAAAGTAATGATCGGCATCAAAAGCAGAGCAACACTAAACGCTTTAACGCCTAACTATACTGCTCTGGCCAGCTTAAGTAAAGAGATCAACTGCAATGGTTATTTTGTTTTTACCTTTGATTCGGATGATACAACTATTTTGACCTATGGTCGTATGTTTGCCCCCGGAATTGGCATAAACGAAGATCCTGTTACCGGAAACGCAAACGGACCTTTGGGCGGCTATTTGATTCAAAACAAAATTGTTCCTTTTACTGGTACTGAATTTCAATTTAACGGAAGACAAGGTGAAAAAATAGATCGATTGGGAGTCCTACAGGTTAAAGTTACAATTGCCGATAATACCCCACAATTGATTCAGATAAAAGGTGATGCCGTTGCCGCTTTCAGGACTGAAATAGAAATTTAACAATACCTTTTCAACTCCTTAATTCACTCCAAAATTACGATGGAAATAACAGCCTTCCGAAAAAGCGACTACGAACCTTTAAGAACTTTATTCTTAAACGAAAGACGGCGTACTTTTTCGTGGCTTGACCCTTCTGAATTTCAATTAAAAGATTTTGACCGCGATACCAGAGGAGAACTGATTTTGGTCGCAAGACATCATGAAGTTCCAATTGGGTTTATTTCGATCTGGATGAAGAACTATTTCGTTCACCATTTGTATGTTGACGAACAGCATCAGGGCGAAGGTATAGGAACCGAATTATTGAAAGCGGCAATCCAAAAAACAAAACTGCCCATCCGATTAAAATGTTTAGAAAACAACACCAAAGCCGTCGCTTTCTATCTCAAAAAAGGCTTTTTTGCTACCGAAAGAGGACAATCAGAACACGGAGGTTATATTTTGTTTGAACTGATAGGGAGTATAAAATAAAACGCGAAAGAAAATATCTCCCGGGCATTTTTTGGACATCAAAAAAAAAAAAAATTCCGCTCTTCAAAAAAAACTTGAAGAGCGGAAATAAAGCTTTTAGTTTCTTAACGTACCAGGAAAAGAGCATTGCTAAACAGTAAAACTCCATTTTCCCAAAAACCTCTGAAAAGCGGGTTATCCATCATATAAATTACGGTCCCGTCCCCTCTTTTGTCTACCGCAAAACTTACCGTTTCGTTCAATTTTTTTCTAATATCGTTGCCTACAAATCCATAGCTCAAATAATCTTTCGGAATGTACGCCACATTGATGGCCTTTTTTAGTAATGAGAACGATCTTTCGTTACTTTTAAGACTGAAATACGTATTTCCTAAGCCGAAAGCCATTGGATAGGTTTTGTCCAGTTTATTTTCGATAATGGCACCGGGAATCGAACCCGAGATTTCTCTTCGCTCAGAACCTTCAAAGTCCAGAAAACGCTTTTTAAGTTCGATCTCTTTCTCTTCTTTTTCTGATTTTTCTTTATCTTCTTTACTTGCAAACAAACTCAGAGCGTAGCCATCACGGTCCTGAAACAATGAAATTGCATTGGCCATGGCAATAACTTTTCCGCCATTTTTCACCCATTCATCGATTTGTTTTTTCTGATCTTCCACCAGGTCATAGCTACCATCTGAAAGAATCAAAGTATTATAGTTGTACAATTTAACTCTGTTTAAATTTGCCGTTTCTACAATACTCACCGGATAAGCAACGGTTTCATCCAGATAAAACCATGTCGCTCCAAACTCGGTTGAAACTACTCCTTTTCCGGACAACATTAGTATTTTTGGCGCTTTAAGTAGCGTAAAATTCTCCCCTCCGATATCTTTAGAATTAGTCGAAAATCCTGTACTGATAAAACTAAAATCGGTTTTGACTTTGATAATATTGCTGACTGTCTTTTCAAAATCAGTAATTTTTGGATTATCGGCTTTGCTGATAATTAGTCCTCCCGGCTCGACCGTAACAGTTCCGAAAACTGCTTTTTTCATGGCCGAACGAACTTTAATTCCCGCCTGATGCAGCAAAGAAACAACCTGTGCCGACGTTCTGTTATTCCACGGAACATAAAAAGCGTAAACGGATTCCGGGATGTTTTTTTCTGCAGACTCGATTTTATTCTTTGTTTTAATCGGAACACTATTTTTAACCGCATAACCGTCAACACCATAAGCTAAAGGAAGTGCCCAGGCGGTAATATCATACGATAAACTGTCATTTAATTTTTGATTGGGCTCAAACAACACCTGTGTTAAAACCGATCTTGGCTGATCTGCTTTAATAATCAAATCATTAGGCTCAATTTTAAAACTCTCGTTCTTCTTAGTTTGATAATGAAATCCGGAGGCGCTTCCGGAAGCATCCGCGTAACTAAATTCAACATCATTCTTTTGAAGCAGCTCCACCAGCTGTTCCAATTTAGGATTATTTTTCAAAACATACGTATTGTAAACCCCTTTTGCTTTTTTACGGGCATTGATATGAAAATCTCTAAAACCTTTCAGCAATACTTCTTTTTGCGAGGCGGCACTTTCTACCACGGTCAAAACTGCAGCTGCATGCTGTGTCAAGCGATCTTTTATGGTAACATTAGAGCCGTTTTCCATGGTTACTTCACGTCCTGCACCTATTCCGCCTTTTTCCAGCGTAAGACCTACGGCGCCATTATAGGTTGGATAGGTATCCCCGTAACTAGGATAAAACAAATCAAATCGTTCTCTGGTATTGTACATCCAGTTTTCCTTGTCAAACTTCTGCGAGATATTTTTACCTAAAACCGTATAAAAATCCTTCTGATATTGTTCAATAAATTCATGCAGAGGTTCTGCCGCCGGGGGGAAAAAATAAGGTGAATTGTAACTCATTTCATGCACATCGGTATGTACCTGTGGCATCCATTGATTGTACAATTTAATGCGCTGCTGCGATTCAATTTGTGTCTGCCAGGCCCAGTCGCGGTTCAAATCAAAAAGATAATGATTGTATCTTCCACCCGGCCAGACTTCCATATGCTCTCTGTCATACAAACCCGGATGTGTTTTTTTTCCGGAGATTTCTCGCAGCCAGTTTCCATATCGCGAATAACCGTCGGGATTGATGCACGGATCGAGAATTACAATGGTATTTTTGAGCCATTGTTTTGTGGCTTCATTTGAAGGATTCAAAAGTTCGTAGGCCACGGTTAAGGCACTTTCGGTTCCGGCAAATTCGTTTCCGTGAACATTAAAACTCAGCCAGACAATAATTTTATTTTCAACTCCACTTGTTTTTTTATCTGATAGTCCAATGGCAGCTAAATTATTGTTTCTGATTTGTTCCAGATTTGCCAAATTTTCGGGAGTCGAAATATAATAAACATTCAGATCCCGCTGTTCGTTGGTTGCGCCGTATTTTTGTTTTTTGATCGACTGCGATTGTTCCGTCAGGTATTTAAAATACTCTTCGACCTGATGGTAATAACTAATTTGTTTTCCGTAATTCGGAATAAATTCTGAAGGTGCTTTTAATTGTGCAAAGGCAGAAAAAGTAATGGTTAACAGCAGAACTGCTACAAAGAATATTTTCTTCATAAATAATTTTGTTTTAGATGGTTGGTTAAAAATAACAATTAACTTAATCCCTTTTCTAAAATCACCAGGAATATTATCATTTTACAGAAGCTATTTCGCAATTTAGCTTACTATTAAAAATTGTTCTGCTTCTTTTCTTTCGGGATTAAATCTGTATTTTTGTTCATCAAAAAAACAGCCTGTTACAATTTAAAAGAACAGTCCGCAGCAAACTGCAAAAATACATCTGATGAAATGAAAATAGAAACTCATACGATAAACAATACCCGAATATAAAGTATAAAAGACTTTTCAACTAAACAAGATTCTCTTTGTAATTCCTATTTTTACTCCATCAAAACCAAATCAAAAAAGACAAATACCCCAAAACTCTATTATGGAAGAAACAGCAATTGAAAAATCAGTTTTTGAAGAAGTACCAACCGAAAAAATCTATACCGACAACGCAATCCGTGTTGGCACTTTCTTAGGAGGACCTTTGGTTGCGGGGTATTTTTTAGCGGAGAATTTTAAGGTTTTTGGTGATTCCGGCAAAGCTAAAAGAACCTGGATTATAACCATACTTGCAACTATTTTTATCTTTGCCCTGATATTCTTAATTCCGGAACACATCAGTGCTAAGATTCCAAATATCGTTTTCCCTTTAATTTATATGGCAATTGCCACTTATTTCACCAAAGAATATCAGGAAAAACAAATTAGCAAACACCTCGAAAATGGCGGCGAACATTTTGCCTGGCCGAGAATCATTCTCATTTCGGTTATTGGTATTTCGGTTCTTCTTGGCGGAATATTCAGTATTGCCTTTTTAACCGAAACAGCAAACGGAGGCCTCACAGAGTCAACTAAAAAATATGGCATTATGAATCATGAAATTGCCTATCAAAGCAATATTAATGAAAACGAAGCCGATAAAATTGCTGAGGCCCTTCAAAAAACAAACTTTTTTGATGATGCCATAACCAAGTATGTTTACTTAGAACAAATCAATAACAACTACGAAATCTCTATTTCATGCAACGAATCGGTTAAAGACGACCCGTCGACCGTTGAGCCTTTTGTTGTATTAAGAAACGATATACAAAAATATTTCCCACACCATAAAATCATTCTGAAACTTGTAGTGAATGATCTCGACAATGTGGTCAAAAGAATTGAGTAGACCTAAGGCGCTCCTGGACTGCTCTCGCTTTGGGATATGAAATGTGATTTATAAAATGTAAGATGCAAGCCGAAAATCTAACAATCTAACAATCTAATTATCTAATTGTCTAATTATCTAATTGTCTAATTATCTCCTCAATTTTGTCTCTTCACGCCCCTAACACCCTGATAATTAAACCCTAAATTTGTATTCTAACTTTTAAAACCTTACCCAATGAGTGCTACAAATTTTACCACAGTTATAATCGTAGATCAGTCTCCACAGGAAGTTTTTGATGCCGTTACGAATGTACGCGGTTGGTGGTCTGAAGAAATCGAAGGCAATAGTGCGAAACTAAACGATGAATTTGACTATCATTACGAAGATATCCATCGTTGTAAAGTAAAAATCACAGAAGTGATTCCGAATCAGAAAATAGTCTGGTTGGTGGAAAAAAATTACTTCAAGCTTACAGAAGATAAAACGGAATGGACAGGAACTCATCCTACTTTTGAGATTTCGGAAAAAGACGGCAAAACGGAACTTCGTTTTACTCATGTGGGTTTGGTACCGGAATATGAATGTTTCGAAATTTGCAGAGGTGCCTGGACCAATTATATCGAAAATAGTTTGCTTAAACTAATTACAACCGGAAAAGGAGAACCAAACGCAACCGGAAAACCACAAACAGAAAACGAAAAAAAACTTTCTGAAAAAGAATAAAAAATAAGCTGGAAAGCATCATTTAATTGCGATACCAACTATAATTTTCATAAATTCGTTTTACTAAAACGATGACTATGAACCCTATTTTAAGAAATACATTAGCAGTTATAACAGGTCTTTTTGTTGGAAGTATTGTCAATATGGCTATCATATTAATGAGCAGTTCTGTCATTCCACCTCCCAATGGTGCTGATGTTACAACTATGGAAGGACTAAAAGCTACTATGCATTTGTTTGAACCCAAACATTTTCTCTTCCCCTTTCTGGCGCACGCAATAGGTACGTTTGCAGGTGCGGGAACAACTGTTTTAATTGCAATCAGTAATAAAACAAAACTTGGGCTGGTTATTGGTGCTTTCTTTTTACTTGGAGGAATTGTGAATGTGTGCTCATTGCCTTCACCGGTTTGGTTTACGATCACAGACCTTTTCTTTGCCTATATACCAACAGCGTATCTGGCTATAAAATGGTTTGCAAAGAAAGATTCTAAATCCTAAAATTCCGCTTTATAAAATAATGAAGAAAATTGGGCTTGTGGGAGGAATCAGCTGGGTTTCTACCATAGATTACTACAAATTTATTAACGAAGGAGTAAATAAAAAATTAGGCGGACTTCAATTTGCGGAATGTCTGATTTATTCATTAAACTTGGGTGATGTACAGGAAAAAACTTGGGCTCACTCCTATGAACTTTTATGGAATGCCTGCTTAAGTTTAAAAAACAGCGGTGTTGATGCTGTCGTTTTGTGTGCAAACACGGCACATATGTTTGCTCGTGAAATCGAAAATGAAATTGGACTACCCCTAATTCATATCGGAACGGAGACTGCAAAAGTCATTGTGAAAGAAAAAATCACAACCGTTGGACTTATAGGCACTTCATTTTCGATGGAAATGGATTTTTACAAAGATCGCCTTAAAAGTTTTGGGCTGAATGTCCTGATACCCGAAAAACAGGAAACGCGCGACTACATACAATATGTTCTAAAAGAAGAACTTGGAAGAGGAATTATCAATCCCGATTCGAGACAAAATTATATCCAAATAGCAAACGAACTAATTCTGCAAGGTGCCGAAGGTATCATTTTAGGATGTACTGAAATTCCACTATTGCTAAGTCAATCCGATTTTTCTGTTCCTGTTTTTGACACTACAAAAATACATTCTCAAGCAATTGTAGACTTTATACTGTCTTAAAATTAAACACTTAAGCCCGTTTAGTGCAATTAATTTCATAACTTAGTTAGCTCATTAAACTTAACTCTCATGACTAAGAAAGAAATCGCCCGCGACTTTTTAAAACTCGCCGCAAACGGACATTCACACGAAGCTTTTCGTCTACATGTCGGCGAGAATTTCAAGCATCACAATGCTTATTTTAAAGGAGATGCCGAAACACTCATGCTGGCTATGGAAGAATCAACCCGAAAAAATCCCAATAAAACTTTAACTATTCATCATATTCTGGAAGATAAAGATCTGGTCGCCGTACATTCGCACCTGAAACAAACTCCTGCTGACATTGGTTTTGCTGTCGTACATATCCTTCGTTTTGAATTGGATAAAATTGTAGAATTTTGGGATTTAGGGCAATCCATTCCTACCGAAATGATTAATGAAAATGGAATGTTCTAAAAGAACTTTATTCTTCCGAATTCAGATTCAAAAATCTAAAGATCAAAAGTAATGTTTTAAATCTTTAAAAAATGGCACAAAATAAAACCATAGAAACAGAAAACAGTGTTGCCGAATTTATCAATGCTGTCGAAGACACAACCAAAAGAAATGATGCTTTTGAACTGGTCAGACTGATGCAGGAACAAACGGGTTTCGAAGCCAAAATGTGGGGACCAAGTATCATAGGTTTCGGCAGTTATCATTACAAATATGCCAGCGGCCGCGAAGGCGATGCTCCATTGGTGGCTTTTTCACCAAGAAAAGCCGCAATTTCACTTTATGTTTACGCATCACCTGAAAAAAGAGAGGAGCTACTCTCTAAATTTGGAAAACACAAAGCCGAAAAAGGCTGTATCTATGTCAAGAAATTAAGCGATATTGACCTCGAAATTCTTAAAAAAATGATTTCCGTATCAGTTGAGCACTTACAAGAACTATATCCCCCTCAATAAAAATGATTACACCTTTTCTAATTATAATTCTGATTTTAGGCCTTACACTTTACTTCTTTTTACAGCACCCGAAGTTTGGTAAAGCACCTTCAGGAGAGAGATTGGCATGGATTCAAAAATCACCTCAATTTAAAAATGGCAAATTCGAAAATCAAAACCATACACCGGAATTAGTAGAAGGCTACGGATATCCAAGAGTATTGTATGATTTTCTCCTTAAAAAAGTAGACAGGAAGACTCCATCTGATTTAATCCCATCCATCAAAACCAATTTACTGGAACTTTCTCCAGAAAAAGAGGTGCTGATCTGGTTTGGACATTCTTCGTATTTCATCCAGCTTGAAGGAAAACGCTTTTTAATTGACCCCGTTTTCAGCGGCAATGCCTCCCCGATTCCCGGTACCACAAAAGCATTCAAAGGAACTGATATTTACACGGTTGATGATCTTCCGGAAATTGATTATTTACTGATCACACACGATCATTATGACCATCTCGATTATGAAACCATTTTACAATTAAAGCCCAAAACCAAACAGGTAATCTGTTCTCTTGGGGTAGGTTCTCACTTTGAATTTTGGGGATTTCCAACTGAAAATATCATTGAAAAAGACTGGTTTGAAAAAATAGAACTCGATCAGAATTTAACGCTTTATACTACTCCTTCAAGGCATTTTTCGGGCAGAAGTTTTAAACGATGTAACACACTTTGGACGTCGTTTGTAGTAGAAACCAAAGGTTTTAAAATGTATTTGGGCGGCGATAGTGGTTATGACACCCATTTTAAAGAAATTGGCACTCAATTTGGCCCTTTTGACATCGCTCTTATCGACAACGGTCAATACAATCCTGCTTGGAAATACATTCATAATTTACCCGAAGATGTTATCAAAGCTATGAAAGATCTGAATGCCAAAAGAGTATTTCCGGTGCATTCTTCTAAGTTTTCATTGGCACCGCATTCCTGGGATGAACCACTGAATAAAATAACTGAATTAAATGAGTTATCCCAAAACCCAATTCCGTTGATTACTCCCATGATTGGAGAATTAGTGGAACTAAAAAATGAAAAACAGCAATTCCGGCAATGGTGGAAAGGCATAAAATAACCCGCATTCTTCAATTAATAAAATAAAAAATGATTCCTTCAGCTTATACTCTGCGCAATGCCCACCCTTCCGAATTTGAAGAAATTGGAAAATTACTCATTAGTGTTTATTCACAATTAGAAGGTTTTCCCAAAGAAAATGAGCAGCCCAACTATTATAAAATGCTGGCCAATATTGGTAATTTTACCCATCAACCGCAAACCGAACTTTTAGTCGCTGCTGACGAAAACAATACAATTCTTGGTGCTGTAGTCTATTTTAACGATATGAAAAACTACGGTTCGGGCGGAATTGCTACTCAGGAACAAAACTCAGCCGGGTTTCGATTACTGGGAGTTGCACCAACTGCCCGCGGAAAAGGAATTGGTAAACTTCTAACGCAGGAATGCATCCAAAAAGCGGCTGATAACAAACGTACTCAATTGATCATTCATTCGACTTTAGCTATGAAAACAGCCTGGGAAATGTATGAAAAAATTGGCTTCAGAAGATCTGAAGACTTAGACTTTATGCAGGGTGAACTCGCCGTATTTGGCTTTCGTTTACCGCTTAATTCCTAAAACTATTGTGCAACTAAAAAACAGTTCAAATAATGAATACCTCTCTTTTAAATCTGCAGCCTGAAATTCTGGAAGATGATCTGGTTCAATTACTGCCGCTTCAGGAAAATGATTTTGAAAAATTATACAAAGTGGCTTCAGATCCTTTGATTTGGGAGCAACACCCGAATAAAAATCGGTATGAAAAAGAAGTTTTTCAAAATTTCTTTGAAGGTGCTATGGAAAGCAAAGGCGCTTTTCTGATCATCGATAAAGCAACCGGAGAAATTGCAGGAAGCACCCGATTTTATGAATACAATCCTGAAAACAAAACTGTTTTTATTGGATATACATTTTACGGAAGAAAATTTTGGGGCACCGGATTTAATACTCAGGTGAAAAAAATGATGCTGGATTATGCGTTTAAAGCAGTTGACAAAGTCCAGTTTCATATAGGAGCGGAAAATTACCGTTCACAAAAAGCCATAGAAAAACTGGGTGCTGTTAAAGTAGAAGAAATAAACGTTGCTTACTACAATGAACCATCCCGTCATAATTTTGTATACGAATTAAAAAAATAATGAAAAGAATAACTGTTTTCTGTGGTTCCAGTTTTGGGACCGACAAAATTTACCAAGAACAGGCAGCACTGCTTGGAAAAACTTTAGCCCAGCAAAATATAGAGTTGGTTTATGGCGGAGCAAATGTAGGCCTGATGGGCGCTGTCGCCGATGGTGTTCTGAACGAAGGCGGAAAAGCTATTGGTGTATTGCCCAACTTTTTAAGGTCAAAAGAAATTGCTCATTTAGGTTTGACCCAATTAATCGTTGTGAAAAGTATGCACGAAAGAAAGACCAAAATGAATGATTTATGCGACGGTGTTATTGCACTACCGGGTGGTTTTGGAACTTTGGAAGAACTTTTTGAAATGCTAACCTGGGGACAATTAGGTTTGCATAAAAAACCAATCGGCATTCTGAACATCAATGGCTTTTATGATTCTTTGATTGAACTAACCAAAGTTATGGTAGAGAAAGGCTTATTAAAGCCTGTCAATCAGGAAATGCTTCTAGTGAGCGATACCATTGAGGATTTATTACATCAAATGAGAAATTACGTTCCGCCAGCCACGGGAAAATGGATTGATACCACACAATCCTAGTATCTGAAAAATAGTTGCAGAGAAATTCTTTTCAGACAAATCATAGTGCCTCCGGAACAAGTATCGGCCAATCAATAGTTCTAATTTTACAGTATTAACAAAAAACTAAAATCATGGATACTTTTATTGTGGATGCTAAAACCATTACATTATTGCTGGCTACCTTATTTACAGGACTTTTAGCCGGAATATTTTTAACCTGGGGCAACACTGTAACTCCGGGAATTGGAAAATTGGATGACATCAATTATCTCAGAGCTTTTCAAAACATGAATCGCACCATACAGAATCCGTTGTTTTTTCTGGTCTTTTTTGGTTCCTTACTGTTTTCTTTTGCAGCGGCTTATTTTTATAAATCAAATACAATTGTTTTAAGTCTGACAGTTAGTGCTGCGATTATCTATCTTATAGGTGTTATTCTGGTTACTATTTTGGGAAACATTCCGCTAAACGAAATGCTTGATAAGACAGATTTGGTACATACCTCAATTCAGGAAGCAGCCCTTTTACGAAGTAAATTTGAAGCAAAATGGAACAATCTCCACCTTTTCCGAATCGTAGCTTCTATAATTTCTTTTTTACTTTTGATCATTAGCTGTTTAGTAAAAACGAAGCCATAAATTTTATACATTAGAGGTCGGGGAAAAATGAAATATAAAACTTCAGCTTTCACAAAACTCCTTTCACATTTCACATCTAATCATTTCACAGAAAAAATGAAAACAGAAAACAACCACTTCGCAAAAGCCGAAATGCTAATCAGAAAACCCGTATCAGAAGTTTTTCAGGCCTTTACAGATCCGGAAATCACCAGTAAATTTTGGTTTACAAAAAGTTCAGGAAAACTAATCGCCGGAACTACAACCGAATGGACTTGGGAAATGTATGGATTCTCGTTAACGGTAACTACTCTTATTTTAGAGGAAAATAAAAAAATTGTAATCGAATGGGGAAATCCTAATGAAACCACCATAGTCGAATGGACATTTAGTCCGTTAAACGAAAATGACACCTTTGTCAGCATCACCAATTCAGGTTTAAAAGGAGATCCAGATAAAATCATCGATCAGGTTCGAAATTCTACCGAAGGTTTTACTTTGGTTCTGGCCGGAGCAAAAGCTTATTTAGAACATCAAATCCAGCTGAATTTAGTTTTGGATCGATTCCCTAAAGGATTGGAATAAACAACCAAGAACCTGAAACCTGAAACTTTAAACAATTTAAGACCATCAAATGGAAACAAAGAAACCGGAAAACATTGATGAATATATTGGCAGTTTTCCAAATGATGTTCAGGAAATCTTAGAGAGGATTCGAATGACTGTTCAGAATGCAGCTCCTGATGCCAAAGAAAAAATCAGTTATTCTATGCCGGCTTTTGAGCAAAACGGAATCGTAGTGTATTTTGCAGCTTTCAAAAATCATATTGGACTTTATGCTTTGCCCAGTGGACATGATGCTTTTAAAGAAGAACTTTCAAAATACAAATCCGGAAAAGGCTCTGTACAATTTCCTTTAAATCAGCCTATACCTTATGATTTAATTACCGAAATTGTAAAATTCAGAGTAAAAGAAAATCTGGAAAAAATAAAAAAGAAATAAAGAGGCACAAATCTGACAACTTATATACTACTTATTAAACTTCCCAAAATGCCACAAAACACCTGAAGGATCGTGCAAAAAACACTCGCTTCCCCAATCCTGATGAACGATAGGTGTTAATTTTACTCCATATTTTTCCGTTAAGTTAAGCGCCAAAAGCTGCTTGTAGTAGTAATCGACATCTTCTACTTCTAAAAAAATCATGGTGTTTTCATTCCAGTTTTTATCGTAATAATCCTGAAGATAAAAGGACAAATCTCCCGCTTCAAAAACAGAAAATTTTGGATCTAAAACTCCTTCTTCAAAACCTAAATCCCGATAGAAACTTCTGGAAATCTCAAAATCTTTAGCTCCTATAAAAGGTCGGATCGATATTGCTTTGTGATTCATAAATATTCATTTTAGAAATTAATAAATCAGGTTTCTATTTATCAAAACCGAGTTGTTTTCGCAAATCTAAATTCAGTCCGTATTGTTCCTGGACCGAAATTATTTTTCGTGAATTTTTATTAATATCATTTCCTTCGGCAGTCCATAAAAAAGGATAAAAGTTAAAAACTTCATCGCCTTTCAATTTTGATACTTCGGCTCTCCATCCGTTCCATCTGTTGCCTTGATAAAACTTATCCAGATCATTATCAAAACAGAATCCTAAAAATTCCGAATACGTAATATCCAGCTGTTCGTACTCCAGATTATCAGGAGAGAAATAATACATTTTTCCAACATCACTTCCCAATCCTCCTCCGTTTAGAAGGTAGAAACCTCCAATAGCATCGTCGGCAACTAATAAAAAAGGTGCTGTTTCGCCAAAATCATTAAACGATTTCCCTTTGTTCCAATCCGGAAGCGTGCGATTGAATTTTGCATTTCCTGAACCCAGAATTCTAATCCAGCCATCGTCGATCAAAAGGCCTCCCGTATGGTATACAATAGCTCCCATTGGCGAGCGGGTGCTAACCTGAATTTTGTACAAAACCTCTTTTGCTTTTAAGGCGTCAACCGGCAAAATTTCTACTTTATTTTTTGCTGTTTTAATCCATTCTTCGACCTGAGTCCATCCCGGGTCGACTTTGTCTATAAGTTCTTCGGCTTTTTTCATTTTATTTTGCGCAGTTGCTGTAAGAGTTAAAAAGGTCAATACAATTAAAGGAAATTTTAGTACCATCTTAGAAAATTACAAATTATTTATTCTAGCCTTTTTTCAAAATATTACCCAACCCTCGACCAATTTGTTCTATTGCTTCCAGGCCTTTTGTCAATGGTGTCGCAGTGAAATCATCATAGGCATCCATTGCAGTCTCTTTGCGATCTTCTTGTCCATAAACCAGAATCAGATTGTTATCACTAAATGATTTTTCAAATTTCTGCGGCAATCTGTCAAAAATCGATTGGTACGAAACGGATCCTTTTCTGGAGAAGTTAAAAACAATCAGATCTGTAGCTTTAATTTCATCTGAGATCGATTCAAAATCATCCCAGTTCATAATACTTTTAAAACCTAGTTTGGCATTTAATTTTAATTTAGTAGCAATCTGCACAATGGCCTCATGTGTTTTGTATTCAGCATAAACGACGATCGGAATACTTAATTCCTGAGATAATCGAGAGATCTTTTGCAGCAGCAGGTGAAATCCAACACCTCTTTCGGAGAAAGGCGGACAGATGAAAACCAGTCTTTTTTCCTCAATAAATGTTTTTTGAAACCTGCAGATGAACAAACATTTGTCTACATTATTAATGATCGAGTCTACATTTTCACCGAAAATTTTATCCAAAAAACCGGTTTTTCTAGGCCATCCCACGATCACAATATCGGACATGATTTCTTTGGACGTTCTCGCAATTCCACTTGCCGGATTATGGTCGATTCTGGCAATCGTATTGATTTTCACTTCTGAAGCAGACCCCTGAATAACAAATTTATCAACGGCTTTTCGGTATTTTAAGATATTAATTTCAGCCTGATCGTTATTCGGTACAATCGTTAATAGCGTCACCGGATTAGATGATTTTTTATCTTTTATCAAAAGTGCGAAATCCAGTAAACTTTCCGTAGCCGACGTTTTGGCTAACGGAATCAGGATATGTTCGTCCAGAATCTGATCACCATTGGCATCTTCATTTGAAACTTCCTCTTCACAAATAGCAATCTTTTTAGCCGCTTTTTCTGTCGCGAAAGAAGCCACAATACAAGTAATCAGAATTAAAATAATTGTTCCGTTCAGTATATTTTCGTCTAAAATTTTTGCTTTAAATCCAACCAGAATAACGGCTAAAGTTGCCGCAGCATGTGCACTGCTCAATCCAAAAATAAGCTGTCTTTCGGTTTTGGTATACCTAAATACAATCTGCGTAAAAAAGGCTGCGATCCATTTTCCAAAAATAGCCACCACACTCAAAGTTCCTGCTACAATTAAAGCGGTTGGTCCGCTTAGGATCACGCTGATGTCTACCAGCATTCCCACTGAAATCAGGAAAAAAGGAATGAACAATGAATTCCCAATAAACTCAATTCTGTTCATCAAAGCTGATGAATGCGGAATTAAAGGGTTTAGCGCTAAACCGGCAACGAACGCTCCAATAATAGGCTCTACTCCTGCTACCTCTGCTAAAAACGCAGCAAAAAACACCACTGAAAGTACAAATATATAATGGGCGTGTTTCTCGCTTTCTAATTTTTTAAAGAACCATTTCGCTATTCTTGGAATAACCAAAAACATGATGGCTGAGAAAATGGCCAGCGAAACCGTCAATTTAATCCAGAAAGCCTGATTCAAACTTCCCTGACTGCTTCCCATAATCACCGCCAAAATAATCAAAACGGCAGTATCTGTTAAAATAGTTCCCCCAACCGTAATAGCCACTGCCTGATTTTTTGCGATTCCCAGTTTACTCACAATCGGATATGCCACCAATGTGTGGGTGGCAAACATACTGGCTGTTAAAAAACTCGCATTAAAATCATATTTCAGCAGATAAAAACAAACCGGAAAACCAATCGTTAACGGAAAAATAAAGGTAAAAAAACCAAACAATAAACTCTTATTTCTATTGGCTTTAAACTCATTCATATCCAATTCCAGACCCGCAATAAACATGATATACAAAAGTCCGATTGTCGAAAACAAATCAACAGCAGAGTTCTTGGCCAGAATATTCAATCCGTGCGGTCCAATAATGACTCCCGAAATGATAAGCCCGATAATTCCCGGGATATTAATTTTTTTTAGTAAAATCGGTGACAAGAGGATGATGAAAAGGATCAAAGAAAAAATCAATACCGGATTACTGAGTGGTAATTCGAATTCTTGTAAAAAATGCCTGAAAAATTCTATCATAATGTAATTTTATCTTCTTAACAGTATTTTAATTTTCCGCAGAAAAAAGCGCCAAAAGCAAAATAAAATCTCAGAAGTTATTATTTGTCGTTTCTTCGAAAAGCAGAAAAAACGGCTTCTTTAGTGATTGTTTCATTACAAAAATACCTAAAAAAAATGCGAACTTTCTACGAAAATGGCATATTAAGCAATTAATTTTGTTTCGTTGCCAAATTATTAATATTTAATATTTATTTTAACAAAACTGCAACATTAACAATAGAAAATTGAGCGGGATTGCATTATTCAATTATCTTTGTCTTCATAAAAATTGCACAATGGAAGAATGTATCTCTGTTTTTGATATGCTTAAAATTGGCGTTGGTCCCTCAAGTTCACACACTTTAGGACCATGGAGAGCCGCTGAACGTTTTTTGGAGGAGCTGAAAAACGAATCAATTTTAGACCAGACTAAACGTGTAAAAGTCGATTTATACGGATCTCTTTCCTTAACCGGAAAAGGTCATGCTACTGATTTGTCGGTGATGCTGGGATTAAGCGGGCAGGATCCCGAGTATATTCCGGTTGAAAATATTGCCGGAATTATTAAAAACATTGAAGAACAGCACGAAATTATTCTGGCTAATGAATATAAAATTCCGTTTTACTTTCTTCAGGACATTGTTTTCAATAAAAATTTCCTTCCTTTTCATGCTAATGGATTAAAATTCACAGCGTATAAAGCTGACGATTCTGAATATGAATCTACTTTTTATTCGATTGGCGGAGGTTTTGTCGTTAAAGAAGAACGCACCAATGCTAAAATCAAAGAAGAGATCAAATGTGCCTTCCCTTTCCCGATTCAAAATGCCGTTGAGCTTTTAAATTATACAGTGACCGAAAACAAATCGATTTCTGAAATTGTTTATGAAAACGAAAAATCAATGCGTCCGGAAGCCGAGATTCACTCCGAATTAATGCGCATTTGGCATACCATGTTAGAATGCATGTACATTGGCTGCCATTCAGAAGGAATTCTGCCGGGCGGTCTGAATGTTCGCAGACGTGCTTTTGACATGCATCAGAATTTAATCGGTTTATCTAACTATTCAGATCCGCAAAGCTGGCTGGAAGAAATCAGAAAAACGGAGGTTAAATTTCGTCAAATCCTGAAATGGGTAAGCTGTTTTGCACTTGCCGTGAATGAGGTAAATGCTTCTTTAGGTCGTGTAGTTACTGCTCCTACAAACGGAAGTGCAGGTGTAATCCCGGCTGTTTTGATGTATTATCTGGTAATTGAAAACCATAATGCAGGCGAAAAAGAAATCAAACAATTCCTAATGGTTGCCGGAGAGATTGGCAGTATCTTCAAGAAAGGATCAACCATTTCTGCTGCAATGGGAGGCTGTCAGGCCGAAATTGGTGTATCCTCATCAATGGCTGCTGCAGCACTTTGTGAATTAATGGGTGGATCTCCTGCTCAGGTTTTAATGGCTGCCGAAATTGCCATGGAACATCACTTAGGTCTTACCTGTGACCCAATTGGCGGTTTGGTTCAGATTCCGTGTATCGAAAGAAATACAATGGGAGCCATAAAAGCGATCAATGCGGCTGAACTGGCGCTTGAAACCGATTCTAAAAATGCAAAAGTGCCTTTAGACAAAGTCATCAATACCATGTGGCAAACAGCCAAAGACATGAATTCCAAATACAAAGAAACCTCTGAAGGCGGATTGGCCATTGCCGTAAACATGGCGGATTGCTAAAGAACATTTGCCACAGATTAAAAAGATTTGCACAGATTAAATACGTTTGAATTAAGCTTATTAAAGCTCTTTTTCAATCCTTTTAATCTGTGGCGAAAAAACCACTTCATGAAAAAGCACTTCTTACTTATAGCAATACTGTTTTGCTCTGCTCTGATTCATTCACAGGAACGTTACTTTCTTAATTCTGATACTCGTCTCTATACCTCAACTAATACCGCAGGCGACTTTCTGGGTTATTTTAAATATGGAGCAGAAGTTCGGCTTCTTTCGGAAAGTAAAAATGGCTGGTACAAAGTAAGATCTGACAACTTCTCTGAAGGTTATGTGCCTGAGCAATTTATTGCAAAAAGGTTAAACGCAAAAGATGTTCAAACAAAGGATCCCGAAAATCCAATTATTGAAGGTAACGACAATTACTATGGCAGCAGCCATCTATTTGTTTTAGTCGCCGGTTTAAAAGCAAGAGCACTACCGGATAAAAACTCAAAAATCAGAGCCATTCTCTTCACCGGTGATCCCGTAGCGGTTAATTATCTTCCCAAAAACCCGGACGAATGGGTAAACATACAAGGTCATAGTGATCCTGAATACGCACAATTTACACTTGGAAAATTCCTTGGAAAAAGACCCGATTTTAATTCGTTACTCAAAGATTTTGATAAGCTGAATATCAATGCCATCACAGAACGCAAAACGATTGGCGAAAGAATTGTAGAATTGGCCTGGAACAGTGAAAATGCAAAACTGGCACCCGCTTATCAAAGATATTATGAAGTTGTAAAACAATTAAACGACCCAAAACTTCTGGCCGATACTGAACTGAATATCGCTATTGCCAAAGGATTAGCTAAAACCAAAAAACCGGAAGAAATTACCGCTTTCAGTAAAAAAGCCGAATTTCTTTTAAAAGGAGTAAAAACAAAATCACTCTTTTTTTCGCAAAAAGATTTAGTCAAAAACTTTGGTAAACCTCCTAAAAAAGGAACAGTAAGCGACGAATGTGGTATTTACCTCAGCGAGCTTTTTTACTACTATCCGGATTTTGAAGTTTCAGTAGATGAAAAACAAAATCAGGCTGAAATAACAAAGGTTTTTATCAACGAAAACAACAAACTTGTTTTCAGTCCGACGGCTTCTCTCGATCACAGTCTGACCGAAAAAGCATTTATTGAAAAATACGGGACTTATATCGGTGCTTCCATGAAAAATCCGCATCTGTATGCTATTCAACTGGAAGACAGTGAATTTAGAATAGAATTCAGAGACGGAAAATTATTTACGATTGAAATAATCTTCTATTGCTGATTTCAATCTATAATTATTCAATACTTTTACACATTCAAAAAAACTCAAAAATGTCAGTAGCAAAAAAAGATTATAAAAAGATCACCACAAAGTCATTAATCGAAATGAAAAGCAATGGAGAAAAAATCTCAATGCTTACCGCTTACGATTTTACAATGGCAAAAATTGTTGATACCGCAGGAATCGATGTCATTCTGGTAGGCGACTCTGCATCAAACGTTATGGCAGGTCATGAAACGACATTGCCTATTACTTTAGATCAAATGATTTACCATGCCTCGTCTGTAGTTCGCGCTGTAGACAGAGCCTTAGTAGTGGTAGATTTACCTTTCGGAAGTTACCAGTCAGATCCAAAAGAAGCTTTGCGCTCTGCGATCAGAATCATGAAAGAAAGCGGCGGACATGCTGTAAAACTTGAAGGAGGAAAAGAAATTAAAGAATCGATCAAAAAAATATTAAACGCAGGAATTCCGGTTATGGGACATTTGGGTTTAACACCTCAATCCATCTATAAATTCGGAACCTACAGCGTTCGTGCAAAAGAAGAGGAAGAAGCTGAAAAATTAATTGAAGATGCTAAACTTCTCGAAAAAATTGGCTGTTTTGGTATTGTTTTAGAAAAAATCCCGGCACATTTAGCCGAGCAGGTCGCCAAAAGCATTTCCATTCCGGTAATCGGAATCGGAGCCGGCGGTGGTGTAGACGGACAGGTTCTTGTAATTCATGATATGTTGGGAATGAACAACGAATTCAGCCCTCGTTTCTTACGTCGTTATTTAAATTTATACGAAGAAATGACTCAGGCTATCAGCCAATATGCCGCCGATGTAAAATCGATGGATTTTCCGAATTCGGGGGAACAGTATTAATTTAGACTTGCTTAGACTGCTTAGATGTTAGACTGCTTAGATGTTAGACTGCTTAGATGTTAGACTGCTTAGATGTTAGACTGCTTAGATGTTAGACTTCTTAGATTTTATGATTTTATTTGTCTTAAAAAAAACAAATCTAACTAAGTCTAAGAAGTCTAAGCAAGTCTAAGCAAGTCTAAAAATCTAATTAATCTAAAAGATGCATCAATTTAAAGAGCTGCTAATTTGGAAGAAAAGCAGGTTATTCTGTTCTAAAATTTACAATGTAACTGCTGATTTTCCAAGTGAAGAGAAATTTGGCATCACAAATCAATTGCGAAGGGCTTCCGTTTCTATTGCTTCAAATATAGCCGAAGGTTCTTCAAGAAATTCTAATAAAGAATTTGCGCGATTTTTAGAAATCGCAATTGGTTCAGCATACGAAGTAGAAACACAGCTTCTTATCTCATCAGATTTAGGTTTTATAAACGAAGAAGGCATAACTGAATTAATACTGCTTTTAGAAGAAATAATTAAAATGACATCAAAATTTAGAACTACCTTATTATAAAATCTAAGTAAGTCTAACATCTAAGAAGTCTAAGAAAGTCCAAAATGAAAGTCGTTTCCAACAAAAACAACCTCCAAATCCTACACGAAGACAATCACATCATTGTGGTCAACAAACGTGTGGGTGATATTGTACAAGGAGATAAAACCGGGGATAAACCTTTATCTGATATTGTAAAAGAATACATCAAAGACAAATACAATAAACCCGGAGATGTTTTTCTGGGCGTCATTCATCGTCTGGACAGGCCTACGACAGGAATTGTTGTTTTTGCCAGAACCAGTAAAGCATTGTCACGAATGAACGAAATGTTCAGTAATCGTGAAACTCAAAAGACGTATTGGGCTGTTGTTAAAAATAAACCGCAACAAAACACTGCGAAGCTCGTTCATTATCTCAAAAGAAACGAGAAAAACAATACTTCAAAAGCACATTTAAAGGAAGTTCCGGACAGTAAACTGGCCAGTCTGGATTATACCGTTTTCAAAGAGCTTCAAAATTATGTGGCACTCGAAATCAATTTGCATACCGGCCGCCATCATCAGATTCGTGCCCAGCTGGCAGCGATTGGTTCTCCCATAAAAGGAGATTTAAAATATGGTTTTGACCGAAGTAATCCTGACGGCGGAATACATCTTCATGCGCGAAAATTAGTTTTTGTACATCCGGTTTCTAAAGAAAATATCACGATAATTGCTCCTACTCCCGACGAGACGATCTGGAATGCGCTATGATTTTATGATTTAATTGTTAAAATTTCAAGTTTTATCGATTAACTTGCAGAAGCAAAAAATCAATCGGATTATATACTATGGACTATAAAAACAACATTGCCTACAGGAAAGAAACGTTAAAGAAACTGTTGTACAACATTCAGAAAAGCGAAGATTTGATTGTAAAAGCGTTGTACGATGATTTTAAAAAGCCTGAATTTGAAGCTGTTTTAACCGAAACCAACTATGTAATTTCGGATCTAAAAGATACCATTAGAAACATCAATAAATGGGCGAAACCAAAACGTGTTTTGCCTTCCCTGCTCAATTTCCCTTCTACCGATTATATTTTTAAAGAACCTTACGGAAATGTTTTGGTAATTGCTCCCTGGAATTATCCGTTTCAATTGGCTTTATGTCCTTTAATTTCAGCTGTAGCAGCAGGCAACAGAGTGGTTTTAAAACCTTCAGAACTGACACCTCATACCTCAGCAGTGATTGCTAAAATTATTGAGAAGACCTTTCACGTCAAACATGTAGAAGTTATAGAAGGCGGTGTTGAAGTTTCTAACCAATTACTGGCACAGCGCTGGGATTACATTTTCTTTACCGGAAGTGTTGCTGTTGGAAAAATTGTAGCCAAAGCTGCTGCCGAAAATTTAACTCCCGTAACTTTAGAACTAGGTGGGAAAAACCCGTGTATTATTGACGAAACTGCCAATTTAAAACTGGCGGCAAAACGAATCGTATGGGGAAAATTCATCAATGCCGGACAAACCTGCATTGCACCGGATTACATACTGGTACAGAAAAATATGAAAGTCAATTTTATATCTTTTCTGATAGAAGAAATTCTCAAAGCTTACGGCAAAAAAATAGACAAATCTCCTGATTTTGCCCGAATTATCAATACCAAAAACTGGGTCCGACTAGACAGTATGATCGAACGTGAAAAGGTTATTTTTGGAGGAGAAACAGCTGCTGAAAAAAACTATATCTCTCCTACTTTAATTGAAGAACCTGCTTTGGACAGTCCCGTCATGAAGGAGGAAATATTTGGTCCTATCCTTCCCATTCTGACTTACGAAACTGAGGCTGATATTCACAACGTAATCAGTCGTTATGAAAAACCTCTTGCCTTTTATGTTTTCAGTGAAAATAAAAATTTTGCTAAAAAACTAATTACTTCCCATTCTTTTGGAGGAGGCTGTATCAATGATACCGTGGTTCATTTCTCAAACAAAAGATTACCATTCGGAGGAGTTGGTCATAGTGGGATTGGCGCTTATCACGGACAGTTGAGTTTTGATATTTTTTCACATCACAAAGCTGTCGTAAAAAAAGGAAACTGGCTTGATTTACCTATGCGTTACGCTCCTTACAAAGACAAACTGATATCCCTAAAACGTTTACTGAACTGGTTGTAAGGTTAAAAAAAACAATTTCGCAATGTTTTCAAGATTTTCATATCAAATTGATTAAAAATATTATATTTACGGCACATTAATTATTTAAAATTTCGTCGATATAAAATAATTCTACTCCAATAAAAATGAAATCTACATCCGATCAGATCAAAGACATTAAAAATCATGGCTATACCTTAGATTTTTCAACTGTTTTCAATCATGCTTTTGAAAATTACAAGAAAATAGCCGTCTATGCCGGATTAATGCTGTTGGTTTTTTCGGTATTCTTTGGCATTATTGCTTATCTCATACTAGTTGCATTTTTTGGTATCGACAAATTAACCAATGCAAACTTTCTGAACATACAGCCTCAAAATCTATCTCAAATTTATCTGGTCCTTTATATTATTGGAACAGCCTTAGTATCGGCAATTATGAGTCCTTTTACTGCCGGATTTCTAAAAATGGCCGATTGTGCAGAAAAAGATCAGGAATTTAATGTCTCTACAATTTTTTCCTATTACAAAAGCCGCCATTTCGCACAAATTTTTGCAGCAACCTTTTTGATTTCATTGTTTAGCGTTATCGTTACTACCTTTTTAGAAGTTCAAAAATTAAATGCCTTAGGATTAGTTTTCTCACTGACATTATCTTTTTTTACCTTCTTAACCATTCCGCTTATCGTATTTGGGAACTTAAAAGCCGTTGATGCTATTAAATCAAGTCTCATCTTGATAAGTAAACAGCCTTTGATATTATTAGGACTGATAATTACTATAGTTGGAGCTGTACTGGTTGGCCTTTGTGCATTTTGTATTGGAGTACTTTTTACGATCCCTTTTAGCTATTCCATGACTTATGCCATATATTGTGCTATTGTAAAAACGGATAAAGAAGATCCTATTGACTCTATCGGTCAGTCTGATTTTTAAAAAAATATAAAATTTCAACCAAAAAAGAGTCTAACCTGCTCTGTTGAATTTTTCAAAATAAAAGATTTACTAAACCAAACATACCCCCGAATTCTATGGTAGCAAACTATAGTCTCTTCAATTCGTTGATCCCAGGAGTTGCCATACTTGGTAATGCCCTGAAATCAATTATTACGAAGTGGTATGTCATCAATTCAGACATCATATTTTACAACAATCCTAAACTCATCATGTTAGGTTTGTCGATGATTGCCTTTCTGACCCTTCTCGTATACCAATTCTTCCGGATCAAGAGCAGAATTGGCTACTTCATCGAAAGAAAACCAGAAACAGAAACAGTAAACAGAGAGTATCATCTCTATATTTTGTTCTTTGGTATTGCATTGATTGTAATCGAAATCATCAATGAAATTTTTAAAATCAGGCCAAAGAGTTTACTTTTCGTAAATGTAAGTATTGGCTTCGCGATGCTTTTGTTTTATTTCATAATTGGAAAAATTGAATTTTTAAGAGAGCGGGTACAGTCCATATTTATTTTATCCTTCTTTGTTTATCTCTTTTATGTTGGATACAACATCGTCCATCGCACCAACGATATTATTCCTATAATTGCTTTTTTAATCTTCTTCTACTTCTCCTACAGCATCCTAAAACCCATAAAATTATACTGGTTCTTTGTTGGATTAGTTTTTACCTTTCTGATTACAACAGTTGTTTATCAGTTAATTCCCGTAAAATCATCCATTATCTTAATCAACTACTGCGTACTGATCTTCATTCTTAATCAGGTTAAATATGCCGTTTTACTAAACAACAGTGATAATTTCAGATTCACCAATGAAATTGTACACAAAGGAAACTCACTGACTATTGCTACAAACGAAAAAAACGAAGTCTTGTTTTGCAGTGAGACGATCACTTCTATTCTGGGATATTTACCGGACGAAGTTATGGGGGCTAAATTTTGGAAATTAACGAATGAAACAGACTATCCTGAAAACCTCAGCAATATAAGTCATGAGGAAGACAAACTCTACATCCGGAAACTAAAAAGTAAAAACGGGGAATACAAATACATACAATGGAAAGACAAAAGATTCTCTCAATGTCTGATAATTAGTATCGGCCAGGATGTTACGGAACAAATCACGGTTCGCGATCAATACAAAAATCTGATTCAGACTGCCACAGATATCATTTTTGAAATTGATTCTGATGGTTATTTTACTTTCATCAATGACTTTGGATTTTCGATATTAGGATATGCTGAGAACGAAATTATCGCACAGCATTATTCTAATTTCATCCATGAAAACTATCAGCGTAATGCTGTAGATTTCTACGAAAACCTGGAAATGAATGAAAATAATTTCCCAACTATAGAGATTCCTATTCTGAAGAAAAACGGAAAAAAGCTTTGGATTTCGCAAAAGATTATTGTGCGAAAAAATGATCTAGGACAAACAATTGGCTTTGCCGGAATAGCCCGCGATATTACTGAAATTAGAAATATTGAGAACGACAAAAGAAAACGTCTGAAGAAAATCGAGTCATATAACAATTCGATTAACAAACTCTCGACTACAGATTTTAGTCAATACAACAATTTAAATACGGTTATTGATTACATCATAAAAGAAGCCGCAATTGTAACCAAAACCAATCGGGTGAGCTTCTGGAAATGTCATAAAGACTTAATCAGCTGCAAGAATCTTTTCAGCATTGACAAACAACATCTTAATGACAAAAATATATTGGACAAACAATCTTATCCAATTTACTTTGAAACACTTAAAAACAAAGCAATCATAAATGCCCCAGATGTTTTCAATAAACTCGAAACATCCGAATTTCAAAAATTGTACTTTACCAAAAACCACATCAAATCGATGCTGGATGTACCTATCTTTTTAAACGGACAGCTTGTTGGAGTTGTTTGTTTTGAAAGCACCGAAGAAAAAAGAAACTGGGACAACGAGGACATCAATTACGCCCGTACCATTTCGGATGTAATCTCATTGGCAATCTCCTCACAAATGCGTTTGGAAGCTGAAAAAAAATTAGAATTCAAAAGCCAGCTATTGTCTGCACTTTCCCTGTGTACCGAGAAATTTCTGATGAGTAAATCTACTCAGGAAATGTTTCAGGAAACCTACAATTTAATTGGAAAAGCAGCCAAAGTAGACCATATGTACTACTACGAAAAAGATTTCACAACAAATACTGTAAGCCAGAAATACAAATGGTCCAGACAGGGTATTGAGCATCAGATCACAAAATTACAACGATTAACAAAAGATCAATTGCAAGAAATTTATGAGGCCGCTCAGAACAAAAAAATCGTCAATACCCTTACCCGCAAACTCGACGATACTTTTTTTAAACAACTACTGATTGCCAATGAAATCAAATCGATTCTGATACTACCGCTGTACATCAACGATATTTTTACCGGATTCATAGGCTTCGACGATTGCACCAAAGAACGAAAATGGTCTGAAGAAGAAATTTACATCTTTCAGGTCCTGGCAAATAACATCTCATCGGCACTGGAAAGAAACCGAAACGAAACCAAAATTCTCGAAAGTGAGGAAAAATTCAAATTAATCGCCAACAACATTCCCGGCACGGTATACTTGTCCAAATTTGATGCTTTCTCCACTAAGATATTTCTTAATGATGAAATTTTAAACCTTACCGGTTATTCCAAATCAGAATTTATTGAGAATAATTTATCCTTTTTATCTCTTATTCATCCTGATGACAAAGACGAAGTGGTCAACAACCAAATCGATAATTTACAAAGTGGAATGCCGCTGCACAATGTATATCGCATCCGACGGAAAACCGGTGAATTTATCTGGGTAGAAGAATTTGGAGACGTGATTAAAAAAGGGGATGAAATTGAATTTGTGGGTGGAATTTATTTCGACATTACCAACAAAAAAGAAAGTGAAGATGCCATAAAAGCCAAACAGCTTGCCGAGGCAGCCAATAAATCTAAATCAGATTTCCTGGCCAATATGTCGCATGAAATCAGAACTCCTTTGAATGGTATTATTGGTTTCACACATTTACTGATGAATACCGGCCTTGAAGAAATTCAGGAAAAATACATGACCACGATCAACCAATCGGCGCATTCACTACTGGATATCATCAATGACATTCTTGACTTTTCTAAAATCGAAGCGGGAAAACTGGAACTTTTTATCGATCTATACGACATCAAAAAAGTACTCGGACAAGTTTTTGATTTAATCGTCTACGAATCCAATCAAAAAAATCTGCAGTTAGAATTAAATGTCGCACCCGATGTCCCTAAATACATCTGGACAGATATTGTGCGTATCAAACAAATCTTAATTAATCTGCTTTCAAATGCTGTTAAGTTTACCAACGAAGGTTCTATCAAACTTAATGTTTCAGTTCTGGAAAAAAGCAACAACAACGATTGCATAATCCGATTTTCGGTGGTGGATACCGGAATTGGAATTCTCGAAAAAAATCAGAAGAAAATCTTCAAAGCCTTTTCTCAGGAGGATAGCTCTACGACGAGAAAATTTGGAGGTACGGGATTAGGACTCACTATTTCAAATCAATTGCTCGCTTTAATGGAAAGCCGCTTACAGTTAGAAAGTAAAATCGACGTAGGAAGTATTTTTTATTTCGACCTGAACTTAAAAACTAGCAATCAAAGCATTAGCGAGAAATACAATACCGAACTTCAAACTATCGGTCTCGAACTAAATTCTGACGACCCGGTTTCAAATCAAAAAAACATTACCTTTTTGATTGTTGAAGACAACAAGGTCAACATGCTGCTTTTAAAAACCATCATCAAAAATTTGTATAGCGGTGCCTACATACACGAATGCGAAAATGGTTACGAGGCCGTAAGTCAATTTGAAAACATCAATCCTGATTTGGTTTTCATGGACATTCAGATGCCTATTATGAACGGTTATGAAACCACAAGAGCTATCAGAAATACCATTACAGGAAAAGACATTCCGATCATTGCCGTGACAGCTGGTGCCGAAAAAGAGGAACGCAACAAATGCCTTTCTGCGGGAATGAATGACTACATCTCTAAGCCCATAATGAAAGGTAGTGTAGAAGAAGCTTTGGTAAAATGGTTAAAATAACGCAAAACTAAATTCGGCTATTACGTCATTATTCCTAAAAAAAATATAAATTCGTACAACACAAACCTTTACGAACTAAAATTCAATTACTATGAAATGGAAAGGAACGCGAGAAAGCGATAATGTTGAAGACCGAAGATCAATTTCTGGCGGAAAAGTTGCCATTGGCGGTGGAGTTATCGGTATAATTATTCTATTATTAAATGTTTTTGGTGGTGAAACCGGCCAAACTGTAGGTAATGTATTAGAGCAAATGCAAGGCGGACAACAAACCACTGAAACTGCTGCCCCATTGAGTAAAGAAGATGAAGAAATGGGACATTTTGTAAGATCAGTTCTGGCTAAAACGGAAGACACCTGGGAGAAAAAATTCGCAGCAGAAGGACTTACTTATAAAAAACCTAAATTGGTTCTCTTTAAAGGCTCTGAACAAACTGCATGTGGTGGAGCTTCATCTGCATCCGGGCCGTTTTATTGCCCGGGAGACCAAAAAGTATATATGGATTTAGGCTTCTTTGAAGAACTAAAAACTAAATTTGGTGCCCAAGGTGGGGATTTTGCTATTGCGTACGTTATAGCGCACGAAATAGGCCATCACATACAAACATTGCTGGGAACCTCGGCAAAAATGCGACAGGCACAGGAAGGAAAAAGTGAAGCAGAAGCCAATAAACTGTCTGTAGCCCTCGAATTACAAGCCGACTTTTATGCCGGAGTATGGGCTCATGACAACCAACAATATATAGAAGCTGGCGATATCGAAGAAGCTTTAAGTGCAGCCAACGCCGTTGGAGACGACGCCATTCAAAGCAAAATGCAGGGACAAGTGGTTCCGGATTCCTTTACTCACGGTACATCCGCACAGAGAATGTTCTGGTTCAAAAAAGGTTTCCAAACCGGAGACATCAAACAAGGTAATACCTTTGATGAAATAAGATAGTTCACAAACTAAATTATAATAAACAAAAAAGCATGATTTTTTTTGAATCATGCTTTTTTTTCAAAATATCAAAAAAACTACTTTTATTAAGACAAGAGTATTTTTTTTTAATTTATAACTGTAAAACTTTATATAATCTTAATTTACGTTAAACTTTCATAAAGAGAGTCTATATGAGGAAACCCTCTTAAGTCTATAACATTTGTGCTTTGTCTTCTACCTTTCCATTTCATACCACCTACCACAGTTTTCATTTCCTTACCAGAAAGAGTTTTTACAGAACTCAAATCCATTTTTTTAATTGTTTTTTTCATTGGTTAAATTTTTAGTATTAATAAATCAATAATCTAACAAGAACATCTTATGACTTTACCAGATAGACTACTGTTTCAAATATAAGACTTTATCCTTATAACAATGAAATAACAATAAGTTTTTACTTAAAAAAAAATAAGTACTAATATTTAAAAGTTAAATTTCAAATCAATACCCATTTTTGAGCTTGAGATTTTAAACACAAAAATCGAAAACCCAATTACAACAACAAAAAAAAGCGTGATTTCTCAATCATTCTTTTTTGGTTAAAAACGATCCGAACTTATGTTGATTATTTTGAAACCTTAAATGTTGTAGCATAGATCAAAACAAACATTTTCTTGCTGTTCTGGTCTATTACCTACATAATAAATTGAATGATAATACGAATGTAAGCAACAACCACCTTATCTAGAAAACAAAAAAAACTAATCACCAGTACTTTCCCTCACCTAGCACAATATCCTTTTATCATTCAGAGTGATGAATATAAATAAAAACCCCTGAATCGAAATTGTCCTTTAGATTTTTTTTGCAATTATTGGGGTTTATTACAAATTATTCAAATTCCAAATTTTAAATTCGATTCAGGAGAAATGCTAGGATCTACCTTACAGTGCTACCATTTTTACTTTAATAGACCATACTCTTATAGGTTAAGTACTTATTTTTTTTTACACTGTAAAGGTAGCACTGAATTTCAACCCATTACATGATTAAAATCATAGGAGATTATTTTTTTTATTTGATCATGACATTCTGTAGCTGATCTGATCTTTGCTCTTCTGGACGATACTACCCTATAACTTAAATCATAGTGCTTTGCACTATGCTGTTGCTAAGGCTCTTTCAGAGCAACAGCTTACTATATTCCCCACAAAGCTCGAAACGGAAGCCTGAAACTTGGAATTCGGAATTTGAAACCTGAAACCTGAAACTTAAAACCCAAAACTCGAAACTTGAAACTTGAAACCCGAAACTTGAAACTTGAAACCTAGAACCCGAAACTTCAAACCTGAAACTTCAAACCTGAATTTATCAAATCCTCAAGGCTTCGTTTTTGTATAAACACAAAAAAAGCCTTGAATTTCTTCAAGGCTTTGATTTCTGGGTGGCTGACCGGGTTCGAACCGGCGACCCGCGGCACCACAAACCGCTACTCTAACCAACTGAGCTACAACCACCATTTTTTTTTGCTTCTGCATTTCTGCTTAGCGAGTGCAAATATATAACTAATGTTGAGTTCTACAAAGAAAAAAATGAAAAATTTACAGTAAATTTTCTAAACTATTGACAGCCAAACACCTTTCAACAGTAAAACCTTCAGCAAAATCTTTACCAACAAGCCTTCCTAAATCCTTCGCACGATAATCTAAACTTTCAAAGAAGTTTTTACTCGTAATTGGTGTAGCTGGTTCTTTTGAATTTGGGTCATAAAACTGAGTTTTATATGCCGAAACCGCTTCAACCTTTTTCTTTTCAAAACCTGTAATATCCACTACAAAGTCCGGCACGATGTTTTTCCACTGTATATAATGATACACCACCTTTGGTCGCCAGGCTTCCTGACGCTCTCCGTCGATCGAGGTTTCGATTTTTGCCAATCCAGACAAGAAGCAGGCATCCGAAACTAATTTACTGCCTTTCCCGTGATCAATATGGCGGTCGTCAATTGCATTACACAATACAATCTCTGGTTTGTACTTTCGAATCATTTTAATGACCTCCAGCTGGTGTTTTTCATCATTCGTAAAAAAGCCATCACGCATGCCCAGATTTTCACGAACCAAAACTCCTAATATCTTTGCTGCCTCTTTCGCTTCTTCATCTCTGATTTCCGCCGTACCACGCGTTCCTAACTCTCCACGTGTCAAATCGACAATACCCACTTTTTTACCCAGTGATACTTCTTTTAAAATTGTTCCCGCGCAACCCAATTCTACATCATCAGGATGTGCACCAAATGCTAATATGTCTAGTTTCATAATTTTTAATATCTGTTTCAAAAATCAATTTCAATTACAATACTGAAAATCAAAATTGATGTTTTGTCTATTCTCTTTACTCTATTCTCTTTACTCTTTACTCTTTACTCTATTTTCTATTCTCTTTACTCTATTCTCTTTACTCTATTCTCTTTTTTTTGTTTCAGGTTTCAGGTTTAAAGTTTCAGGTTTAGTCGCAGTCGCAGTATACAGTCTCAGTAACTGAAAACTGCGACTGCGACTGAAAACTCATAACTCATAACTCATAACTCTCAACACTCTTTTCATTGTCATCGACTTGTTCACGCTTTCCTCCCACTCCTTTTCCGGAACGCTTTCCCTTGTAATACCACACCCCATGTAAAGAATCACCTTATTCTCCTGAATTTGCATGCTGCGTAAATTTACGTAGAAATCAGAACTGATCTCATCATGAGCAAAACTGCTGTTTAACTCCCCGAGAAATCCCGTATAAAAAGTCCTGTCGTAATTTTCATTTTCAATAATAAATGCCTTTGCCTTTTTCTTTGGCAGACCGCAAACTGCGGGTGTCGGATGCAATGTATCGATTACTTCCTCAAGCGTCGAATTCTCATTCAATACTCCCGAAATATCTGTTTTGATATGCCAGATCGATCCCGCTTTTACACTGTAAGGTTCAGATACATCCACAGAAGAAGCTACTTCACGTAATCTTTTTACAATAAAGTCAGTTACATATTGCTGCTCGTCTTTCTCCTTTTGCTGCCATAAGATATCCGTTTCCAGGGTTGCTTTTTGTGTTCCGGCCAAAGCCACTGTTTCAAAAACATTTCCGTTGGCTTTCAGCAGTCGTTCCGGTGTGGCTCCCATCCAGAAACCTATTTTTGGATGAAAAAAAACATATGAGAAAGTCGTGGGATACAATTGAATCAAGTGCTGAAAAGTAGACACAAAATCGAACTCGCTTAAAGTTACTTCTTCGCTTCTGGATAATACTACCTTTTTGAATTCGTCATTTTGAATCGCCTGAATTCCTTTTGAAACCAATGCTTCGTAGTGTAATCTGGCTTTGTTATCAATAACTGGATCTTCCATTTCAGCAGTCTCAAAAGCAATTTCCAGTTGTTCTGCTGTTAAAATTTCAGATTCATTCTCCGGAATCAATATCAGTTGTTTTTCATCAAAAGAAGCAAAAACAAAGCCTTTTTCCTTGTAATCGGAGATTTTATGCAACGTATCATTTTGCTGCAAAAGCGCAAAAATAGTGGTAGAATTCGGTTTAGAGTACATTACAAAAGGCAAACACTTTTCGTACTGTACTTTAATTTTAGAAAAAAAATCATTCATACTTCCTATACTGTTTTCTTTTTTTCCAAAACCATATTGGTCAGTTTGCAAATCGAAATCAGATTTCCTTCTTCATCCGTAATCTTGATTTCCCACAAGTGAATACTTCTTCCTTTGTGAATGATTCTTGCCGTTCCAAAAACCCATCCTTCCCGAATACTTTTCAAATGATTTGCTGAAATCTCGATTCCACGTACTTCCTGTTCTTTCATATCAATAAAAAAGAAAGACGCTGCACTACCAACACTTTCAGCCAGAGCTACTGAAGCTCCGCCGTGTAACAAGCCCATTGGCTGATGAACAGAAGGATTTACAGGCATTTTTGCAGTTAAAAAATCAGGCCCTGCATCGATATATTCTATTTTTAGCGTTTCCATCAATGTGTTTTTTGAGAACTCATTACAGCGCGCTAAAATCTGCTCTTTTGTATAATTCATTAAAATAGTCTTTAAAAACGTAAAATTAAAGAAAAGATGAGATACAAATTTGAAAATCCCATTCTAAAATTAAAAATCCACTTCAAACGTGTAAGTTTTTTGTTATTTTTACAAAAACATTAATTGTTAATCTGTTGCAGATATTTTTTTGATACCACAGATTACACAGATTTTCACAGATTAGAATATCTCTTCAAAGAGTAAAAAACTTTTTAGTCTTTATTAATCCGTGGCAAAAAAACTCATTCAAATGCGTCAATACTTTGTACTCTTCATTTTCGGAATAATTCTAGCTTTTAGTTCTTGCCGAACTGATTTTGATACCGTTGCCAGTTCCGGAGATTTAAAGTTTTCTAAAGACACTGTTTATTTGGACACTGTTTTCAAGAATATTGGCTCTGCTACCTATCAGCTTAAAGTATACAACCGAAGTAAAAACGACATCTCCATTCCTATTATTCAGCTCAAAAACGGCTTGAATTCAAAATACAGAATGACAGTCGACGGTATGAGCGGAAACAATGGTAAAATTTTCAAAGACGTCACACTTTTATCTAAAGACAGTTTGTACATTTTTGTAGAAACCACCGCAGATATTACAGATGCAAACCCAACCGATTTTTTATATACCGATCAGATTCAGTTTGACAGCGGCGCTAATCTTCAACAAGTCGCCTTGGTCACACTCATTCAGGATGCTGTTTTTCTTTATCCACAACAAAATCCTGACGGAACCAAAGAGAAAATTAAAATTGAAGGCAAAGAGGTAGATGGTTTTTACCTGAATGATAACGATCCTGTCAACGGAAATGAATTGCTTTTCACCAAACAAAAACCTTATGTTATTTATGGATTTGCCGGTGTTCCTAAAAACAAAACGGTGGCTTTTGAAGCGGGTGCACGCGTATACTTTCATACTAATTCAGGTCTTTTTGTCGACGATAAAGCTTCTTTACAAATTAAAGGAACCACTTCTTCAACTCCAAAATTAGAAAATGAAGTTGTTTTTGAAGGCGATCGACTAGAATCACTTTACGATAATATTCCCGGACAGTGGAACTCTGTTATTTTTGCTAACGGAAGTACCAATCACTCTATCCATCATCTTACCCTGAAAAATGCGGTCATTGGTTTAAATTTCAAGAATCCGGATCCTGCTTCGACCATTGAAATCAAAAACACCCAGATTTACAACACTGTCGAATATGGAATACTGGCACAAAATGCCCGTATAAATGGAGAAAACATTGTTATCAATTATGCCGGTCTTGCGAGTTTATCTTGTGTATACGGAGGAGATTACAAATTCACACATTGCACCTTCAACAACAGTTGGTCCAATAATTCTCAATTTGCAGTTAGTTTAAGCAACAGCCTGGCCAATGCTGTTCCGGAAACAAATCCGCTGACACAGGCGACTTTTAACAACTGTATCATTTACGGATCGGGAACCAACGAGTTCAATTTAAGCAAAAAAAACACTGCCGCCTTTGTGTACCAACTCAATAATTGTTTGCTAAAATTCAGCAGTTCTTCCAACAATCCGGATTATCAGTTCAAAACAGATCCTGCACACTACAACCAGATCATTCTGAACGAAAACCCCAAGTTCTTTAATGTTGCTAAAAACCTGTTCAACATTGACAATACTTCTTCCGCTTTCGCGAAAGGAAACCCGGTCTACAATATTCCTTTAGATATTATTGGAAAAACCAGAACTTCTCCACCGGATTTAGGAGCTTATCAGAGTGCCGCTTTTCCTAAGTAGTTTTATGTCCTCTAAAATTTAACTTCGACAGATTTCTCTCCTTTCATGTCATTTCGACCGAAGGGAGAAATCGCACGCAGAATTCGACAAAGATTGGCGACAATTGGGTTGGAGTTGCCAGTGTGATTTCTCGTTCCTCGAAATGACAAACTGCATTCAATTCATGGAAAAAACTCCGCACGTTAAGTCTTTTCTTTCCCAAAAAAGCAGTCGTAAGAAAATATATCCAAAATTAAACATCACTTAACTTATATAATTCATAAAAATAGTAGATTTGCTAAAACTGATTTTCAACATTCTAAAATTCAGTATTTTAAAAACAAAAAACAACCAAATCTTAAAGACTATTAATTATGAAAAAAAACTACTTTTTACTGTTATTGATGTTTGCCGCAACGGCATTTGCGCAAATTCCCACCGGCTATTACAACACCGCAACAGGAACAGGTTACACATTGAAAACACAATTGTACAACATTATTAAAGGTCATACCGATAACGGATATGCAGGATTGTACACCACTTATCAAACCTCCGATGTCGATAATTTTTTCGAAAACGACGGAACCGTTTTAGACATGTATTCCGAAAACCCATCCGGAACGGATCCTTACAATTATACCACAGGATCAACACAGCGTTGTGGGAACTACGTTTCAGAAGGCGATTGCTACAACAGAGAGCATATCATTCCGCAATCGGTTTTTAACGAACAATCTCCAATGGTATCCGATGCGCATTTTATCACTCCGACAGATGGAAAAGTAAACGGAATACGATCCAACTATCCTCACGGGAATGTTAGTTCTGCTACTTACACTTCTCAAAATGGAGGTAAATTAGGCTCCAGTTCGGTATCCGGATACTCAGGAACCGTTTTCGAACCTATAAACGAATTCAAAGGCGATATTGCCCGAATGTATTTTTATTTTGCCACTCGTTATGAAAATACCGTTGCAGGTTACTCTTTCCCTATGTTTGACGGATCAGGCAATAAAGTTTTTACTACGGCATTCTTAAATCTTCTAATAACCTGGCACACACAAGATCCTGTAAGCGCCAGAGAAATTGCCCGAAACAATGCCATCTATGCCCGTCAGAACAATAGAAACCCTTATATCGATCATCCGGAATATGTCAATCAAATTTGGGGAGGAACACCTTCTTCAGACACGCAGGCTCCAACTGCACCAACAAGCTTAGCTTCGACTGCAAAAACAGCAACTTCTATTACACTATCCTGGACTGCTTCTACCGATAATGTAGCCGTTACAGCTTATGATATTTATGCAAACAGCGCTTTAAAAACCACTGTTTCCGGTGTAACTGCAACTATAACAGGTTTAACCGCTGCAACAGCTTATTCTATTTATGTAAAAGCAAAAGATGCCGCAGGAAATGTTTCCGCTTCAAGCAATACCATTTCAGTTACAACTGACAGTGGCGGAACCGGAACTACAACGGATCTCCTTTTCTCTGAATACGTTGAAGGGTCCGGAAACAATAAAGCAGTTGAAATTGCTAATAACACTGGAAGTTCTGTGAGCTTAGCTTCGTATACGATAAAAAAACAAACAAACGGCTCAGGTTCCTGGAGTACCGGTTTGGCTTTAAGCGGAACCTTAGCTACGGGAAGTAAATTTGTCATTGTAAACAGCTCCATATCTTCAAGCTGCTATTCAACCAGTGCGGCTAATATTTCGACAACAGCAACCGAAATGGCCTTTAACGGTAATGATCCTATTGGTTTATTCAAAAATGGCGTTTTAATCGACATCATCGGAACTTTCAATGGTGGAACTGCTAATTTCGGAGCCGACGTAACTTTAAGAAGAAAATCAACCGTAACTTCACCAAGTACTACTTTTAATCTGAGCGCACAATGGGATTCATTTTCACAAGATACCTGTGCTAATTTAGGCAGCAAAAAAGTACAGCCTACTGCAGCAGAAGGAGAAGAAAACCTTGCGGATTATAACGGAATCATCGTTTATCCAAATCCTTCTGACGGGAATTTTAATATAAATTTAAACGAATCTGGCTCTTCTTATGCTGTAGAAATTGTTTCCTTTTCAGGACAAAAAGTTTTTGAAAAACAGAACGCGACAGAAAACAGCATTTCAGTAAGTCATTTACCAAGTGGTATTTATATTTTAAAAATTGTTAAAGATTCGAAAACTATCATCAGGAAAATAATCATTAACTAAAAATACTTTTTCACGCAGATTTAGCAGATTTTTTTTGGAACTACTTATAAATAGTTCCGGCATTCTTGAATCTGCTGAATCTGCGTGAAAATAAAAACTTTGCACGACAATATCCCAATTTCAGAACGGTATCATATTTTTTAAAAGAGTTTGTTTTCAAATTTGCGCTTGCTAGATATTTAAACTAAATTTGCACTTCAATACAACAAACTACACATCACAATGATCCATTTCTTTGAAAACCAAAGCAAAACTGTTTTTGCAGTACAGACGCAAAACGAAATTTCGGCTCAAGACATTTCAAAACTAAACTGGCTTTTTGCCGACTCCAATAAGATCGAAAAATCCGCACTGACGGATTTTTTTGTTGGTCCTCGTGCCACTATGATCACTCCATGGAGTACAAATGCTGTAGAAATCACTCAAAACATGGGTATTACGGGCATTATCAGAATTGAAGAATTTCATCCGGCAACAGCTGATTTTTCAGATTTTGACCCAATGTTATTTCAGAAATTCAGCCAATTAGATCAGGAAATTTTCACGATCAATGTGCAGCCGGAACCTATTCTGGAAATTGATGATATTGCCGCTTACAATACAACAGAAGGATTAGCTTTAAGCGAAGAAGAAGTTGATTACTTAAACAACCTTTCTACTAAATTAGGAAGAAAACTAACTGACTCAGAGATTTTTGCTTTCTCACAGGCGAACTCAGAGCACTGCCGTCACAAAATCTTCAACGGAACATTTGTGATTGACGGAGAAGAAAAAGAAACTTCTTTATTCAAATTAATAAAAAAAACATCACAGGAAAATCCTAACGATATTGTTTCTGCTTACAAAGACAACGTTGCTTTTGTAAAAGGACCAAAAGTGCAGCAGTTTGCACCAAAAACAGCTGACAAACCAGATTATTACGAGATAAAAGAATTCGATTCCGTTTTATCTCTAAAAGCAGAAACACACAACTTCCCAACCACTGTAGAACCTTTCAACGGAGCTGCAACCGGTTCCGGAGGAGAAATTCGTGACCGTTTAGCCGGTGGCCAGGGTTCATTGCCATTAGCTGGAACAGCAGTTTACATGACTTCATATTCTCGTCTAAACGATGACAGAAAATGGGAAAATGCTGTTGAAGAAAGAAAATGGCTGTACCAAACTCCAATGGATATTTTAATCAAAGCTTCAAACGGAGCTTCTGATTTTGGAAATAAATTCGGGCAACCGTTAATTACAGGTTCGGTTTTAACTTTCGAACATTCAGAAAACGACCGTAAAATTGGTTACGATAAAGTAATCATGCAAGCAGGTGGAATTGGTTACGGAAAATTAGATCAGGCAATCAAAAAGAAACCACAAGAAGGCGATAAAATCGTAATTCTTGGAGGAGAAAATTATAGAATTGGTATGGGTGGTGCTGCTGTTTCGTCTGCAGATACCGGAGCTTTTGGCTCAGGAATCGAGTTAAACGCAATTCAGCGTTCGAATCCTGAAATGCAAAAACGTGCTGCCAATGCGATTCGTGGTTTAGTAGAAAGCGATAATAACCCGATTGTTTCGATTCACGATCACGGAGCCGGAGGACACTTAAACTGTCTTTCTGAATTGGTGGAAGAAACCGGAGGATTAATCGACTTAGACAAATTACCTGTTGGAGACCCTACTCTTTCTGCAAAAGAAATTATCGGTAACGAATCTCAGGAAAGAATGGGATTGGTTATTGGTCAAAAAGATATCGACACTTTACAAAGAATTGCCGACAGAGAGCGTTCGCCAATGTATCAGGTTGGAGATGTAACGGGCGATCACCGTTTTACATTCGAATCTAAAACAAACGGTTCAAAACCGATGGATTACGCTTTAGAAGATTTCTTCGGAAGTTCTCCAAAAACGGTTATGACCGATAAAACAATTGACAGAAAATATGCTGATGTTGCTTACAACACAGCAGATTTCGAAAATTACTTAAAAGACGTTTTGCGTTTAGAAGCGGTTGCCTCAAAAGACTGGTTAACCAATAAAGTAGACCGTTGTGTGGGTGGTAAAGTAGCCAAACAGCAAAATGCAGGACCTTTACAGTTGCCGTTGAATAATGTTGGAGTTATGGCTCTGGATTATTTAGGTAAAGAAGGAATCGCTACTTCTATCGGGCATGCTCCTATCGCTGCTTTGATTGACCCGGTTGCGGGATCCAGAAATGCTATTGCCGAGTCATTATCAAACATCATTTGGGCACCAATTAAAGATCAGTTAAAAGGAATTTCATTGTCTGCCAACTGGATGTGGGCTTGCAAAAACGAAGGTGAAGACGCTCGTTTGTACGCTGCCGTAGAAGGTTGTTCTGAATTTGCAATCGAATTAGGAATCAATATTCCAACCGGAAAAGATTCTCTTTCGATGAAACAAAAATATCCAAACGACGAAGTAATTGCACCGGGAACGGTTATTATTTCGGCAGCAGGAAACTGTACCGATATCAAAAAAGTAGTAGAACCTGTTTTACAAAGAAACGGAGATTCAATCTATTATATCAATTTGTCTCAGGATGATTTCAAATTAGGAGGCTCTTCTTTTGCACAAATCAGAAATACAATCGGAAAAGAGACTTCTACTATTAAAGACGCTTCTTTCTTCAAAAATGCTTTTAATACCATTCAGGAATTAATTGGTGAAAACCAAATTTTAGCCGGACACGATATCGGAAGCGGTGGTTTGATCACAACTTTATTAGAATTGTGTTTTGCAGATGTAAACCTTGGGGCAAAAATTGACTTCAGCGCTTTCGCAGAAAAAGACTTATTGAAAATCCTTTTTGCAGAAAACATTGGTATTGTTTTCCAGGCGAAATCAGATACTGCTATTGAAGCTAAATTAAATGCCAACAACATCGAGTTCTATAAATTAGGAAAAGCAACAACGACCGAGACTTTAGACCTTGGACCTTGGACTTTAGACATAAAAGCTTACAGAGACATCTGGTTCGAGACTTCATATTTATTAGATCAAAAACAATCTAAAAACGGAAGAGCTCAGGCACGATTTGAAAACTATAAAAATCAGGTTTTAAATTATACTTTCCCAACTCATTTTACTGGTAAAAAGCCAGTCATCTCGAGCGAAGTCAAGAGACCAAAAGCGGCTATTATCCGTGAGAAAGGAAGTAATTCTGAGCGTGAAATGGCAAATGCTATGTACTTAGCCGGTTTTGATGTAAAAGACGTTCACATGACTGATTTGATTTCGGGTCGTGAAACACTGGAAGACATTCAGTTTATTGGAGCTGTTGGAGGTTTCTCTAATTCTGATGTTTTAGGTTCTGCCAAAGGATGGGCCGGAGCTTTCTTATACAACGAAAAAGCAAAAACCGCTCTCGATAATTTCTTTAAAAGAGAAGATACGCTATCTGTCGGGATTTGTAACGGATGTCAATTGTTCATGGAATTAGAAGTGATCAATCCGGAGCATGAAGTTCACGGAAAAATGCTTCACAATGAAAGTCAGAAACACGAAAGCATCTTTACTTCTGTAAAAGTACAGGAAAACAACTCGGTTATGTTATCGACATTGGCCGGAAGCACTTTAGGAGTGTGGGTTTCTCATGGAGAAGGTAAATTCAAATTGCCTTTAGCCGAAGAAAACTACAACATTGTTTCTAAGTATGCTTACGAAGGTTATCCTGCAAACCCTAACGGATCTGATTACAACACAGCAATGTTATGTGACAAAACCGGAAGACATTTGGTAATGATGCCACACATTGAGCGCTCCACCTTCCAATGGAACTGGGCACATTATCCAAAAGACAGAAACGACGAGGTTTCGCCTTGGCACGAAGCTTTTGTCAACGCCAGAAAATGGATTGAAAAAAACTAAAAAATATATTATAATTTAAAAACGTCCGAATTTTGAACATGCCCCAAAAAGTTAGACACTATTTGGGGCATTTTTTATGGAATTAAAAGCTCCATATTTCTTCACTCCAGAAAAAAACAATTCCCATTACCATCTATTTTGTATACAATCTTTTATTGCTGACAAATTACCTTTATCAAGATGTTCATATTTACCTGATCCATCAAGTGCATTGTACCTATACATAACATCATTAACATCATTAACATGATCAGCCCCTAAATTATGTCCACACTCGTGAGCAAAAGCGTTGTTTGCTAAATCAGAAATGATTAATGAACTAAACCCTTTTCCAGAATAAGAATTACCATATGTACCTACATATGCCAAACCTAAGTTACTATTACTCCATTTATGCCCAGTGAAAAACGCGCATCTAACCACTTTGAAACCTAATTTATTGGGATGCTTTATATTATACGAAACCAAATGTTTTAACTGTTTATCGGCGTCACTAACTCTAGCAAAAGAAGCCAAATATTCCGCCTTAGCAGCAGGTGTATCTTCAGGTTTATAAAAATTGAAGTTAGGAACTTGACAATATTCTTCTTTTTTTAAACCCAATTTTCTCCCCACTTGCATAAGAGAATACACAAGTTTAACATAATGAAACATGTAAGGGAAATCTTTTTCCATGTAAGCAACCTCAATATTGTATGTTTTCCTGGAATCCTTATTTAGTATACCGGTTGGCTTGGATGAATTGAATAATTGAGGTGATGCAACCGGAGGTACAATGGATAAACATCCTCCTGCTATTCTACCTTCAACTAATTCTTTTCTTCTTAATGTAGCAGTTTCATTAATCAGCCTATAATTATCATACTTTTCAGTAATAACTTCAAAATGGCTATCATCCTTTTTGCTAGTACTTTGCTGATTTAGATAATTTTTCAATAATACCTCTCCGTTATGTCCTAATTTGTTTGCTGCAACTAAAAATTCTTTCTTTTCTGCCTTATCAAAATTTAAATCCAGCTCTTCAACCCCTACATCTAAGTCCTTTTTCCCTTTGAGAACCAATTCTTCTCCATTATCTTTAAAGTACAATTCAAATCCATTATCACCTATAATCATAATAGCATTTTCATACTTTTCGTTCGCTTCAACTGTGCCTGTTAAGGTCCTTTTTTTGCCAAATAAAGTCTGCTCTGCGCTTTTCAAATCAAAATTCAGTTTTGTTCCATCTTTCTTAATTAAACTAAATTCTCTTATTTCTCCAGATTCTCTTATTGGCTTTGCAAAATCAGGTAACTGTGGTAGTTCTGATATTTTATAAGCAACGCTGTTTGATAAATCTGACTCTAATCCAACATTTTCTCTACTACAGGAAACAAGTGAAAACACTATAAAAATCCCGAAAACAATTTTCTTTTCCATTTCTATCTAAGTTTTAAATTTATAAAGAATAAACTTACAAAAAAACCAAAGATCAATCACAACTTTGTAACAATCGGCCTATACTATGTAATGAGCATTACTTTTAATAACTTAACTGGAATTTTATGTTATTTATTGATGCATTGCATAAAAGTTTATACTGCAATTTTTACTAAAATTATGGTTTTAAAACCTCCGAAAGATTTAGCATAGTTGCTTCTCATTTTAAAAAAAAATCAAAATGATCCTTTAATCTTTGGCCAAAAAACTTTAAAACGACTCTAAGATTAATTTAATACTATCTTAAGCCAGCTTACACCAGTGTTTTTATTGCTATAAATATCTTTGTTTCATGAAAAAATGGACATTAAATTTATCGCTTCGATTACTCTTACTTATAATAAGCCAGGTTGTATTTTCCCAAAATCCCTCTGTTAAAGGAACCGTAACTGATGGAAAGCTGGCCATCGAATTTGTCGATGTGGTTTTAAAAAACACTGCCGATTCTACTAAAGTTGCCGGATATGCGATTACAAATGCTTCCGGAAATTTCTCTTTAGATCATGTCGCTTCGGGTGAATATAAAATTCAGTTCAAATTAATCGGTTTTAAAACCGTTACTCAAAAAGTAAAATTTACAGGATCTCCTATTTCTATTGGAACCATAACTTTAAAAACGGACACTAATCTGTTAAATACTGTTGTTGTAAATTCTCATAAAAAGCAGATTCAAAAAACCAACGAAGGCTTCATTTTTAATGCCGTTTCGAATCTTACACAAACGGGCGGAACCGCTACTGATATGCTCAAAAACATTCCTACAGTAGCTGTGGATGCAGACGGAGGAATTACCTTGAGAGGAAAATCACCTATGATTTTGATTAACGGAAAAAACTCCGCCATTACCAATATGGATCAGATTGCAGCAAGCAGTATTGAAAGTATTGAGGTTATCAGTAATCCTACTGCCAAATACGATGCAAATGCAGAGAGTGGTATTATCAATATCAGACTCAAAAAAAACAACCAAAGCGGTATGAATGGTGCAGTGGTTTTAGGAGGTGGTTTTGGAGCCAAAGGCAGATTAAACAGCTCCGTGCTCTTAAATCATAAAACAGATAAATGGAATTTTGGATTGGGATACGACAACCGCTTTGCCGGAAGAACTAAAAAGATCAAAGGTGAAAGAATCAATTATCTGATTGATGACGAACATTATATCAATCAAAATAGAAACGACCAACGAACAGAAGGTTTGCAGAATTTGAAATTCAACATTGATTTTTCACCAAACGAAAACAACAGCTTTTCTTTTGAAGCTTTGGGAAATATGGAAAGTCAGGACAATGGCGAAACTTTATACACGCAGGTAAACAACAGCACCAATCAGTTTTTCTCGAGCAATAAAAGACATTCTCTGGAACTCGAACGCTCTAAGGTAGGCGAACTTGCTTTTAGCTATGACCGAAAATTTGCCGATAACCAAAAGAGTCTGAATGCCAGTATTACCTCATCTTTCAACAAACACAGAGAAAACACTGACATTGATACCTATCAATTCGATCAATACGACAACCTGATTGGTAATGCTGCATGGCAAAGAACACACAATTACGAACACGAAAATATCTCGAACGCTATTGTAAATTATGCGCTTCCGGTTTCAGAAAGAACCATTTTAGAGACGGGCTACAAAGGAACCTTCCGATTCTTCAACTCCGATTTTGAAAGTGCCGATCAAACGAATGGAGAATACGTGGTAAATCCTTTGGCCAGCAACGGCTTCAAATTCAACGAGCAAATCAACGCGGTTTACGGAATGTTAAACTCTTATATTGGCACTAAAGAAACTCCCAAATGGAAATACAACCTGGGATTACGTGCCGAACAGGTTTCAAACAATGGAAAAACTCAAAACAACAGTGATAACTTTTCAAATCATTATGTAAAACTTTTCCCTTCTGCCTCTTTACAACTTAATTTAGCTGCGGATGAATTTCTGAAAATGGGTTACAGCAAACGTATCAATCGTCCCGATTTAGACAACTTAAATCCTTTTATTGATATTACCGATGCCTTGAATCCGCATGGAGGAAATCCGTACTTAAAACCGGAAATCATTCATATTATTGAAACAGGTTATTCCAAAGAATGGTCTAAATATTCCCTTTCTACCAATGCTTTTTACAGAAACGCCACCAATACAATCAGACAATATGCCGAATTACAGGACAACGGAGTAGTTTTGCAACAGCCCAGAAATATTGGAAGCACCATTACTTATGGTCTTGAAACTATTTTCAGCTTAAAACCCGTTGGATTCTACGATGCCAATATCAGTATCACTGCTTTTCAGCAAAATATAAACGCCTCCAATCTGGCTCAGGATGTAGTCAACAATGCATTCAGCTGGTACGGAAAGATCATCAATAATTTTGTTCCGTGGAAAGGTGGAAAACTGCAAATTATCGGAAATTACAATTCGGCACTTGCTACCGCGCAGGGAAAAAGAATTCCGATCTATAATGTAGATATGGGTTTTCAGCAAAAACTGGGTAAAGGCAATGCCCGTTTAGGCTTAGTGGTTACCGATATGTTCAACACACTTGAAAGCGGTTTTAAAAACAATACGACTTTGTTCAGTAACAACCGTACTTCGAAGTCAGATACACGTGCTCTGATGCTTACTTTTGCTTACACCTTTAAATCTGACTTTAAAGAAAAATTACTGGAAAACCAGTTTTCGACAGAGTAGCATCGCATTAAAATAAAAATATCATTCTTGTAATCGGGATTCCTTTTTCTAGTGAAAATTGAACTATATTCGCCAAAAAATTTGTGCCCCGAATTTTTTGACAGCTCCAAGAACCCTTAAACCTACATAGAATGAAAACCCTGCAAGTATTTCTTTTTACTTTATTATTTAGTGCCGTAAAATTACATTCTCAAATTCACGTAGACCGAATCACTTATAAAGTCCGTGACCATTTTATTACCACCACCATTGGGTATCCGGTACCCGGAACTTTTTTGCCAGCCGGAAAAAAAGAACCCTCTACCATTTTAAATCCGGACGGGACAGGAATTATTCAATATGAAGATCTGAGCAAAAAAAAGATCAACTGGGGAATTGAATGTACCGAAGAAGGTATTCCGGTTTTTAAAGAAGGTTTCAACAGTGCTTCCTATACTTTCTGGTACCGTACCAATGACAGTGAGGAGTGGAATTATACCCAATTTTCCATACATTTTACCAAGAAAAAAATGTTTCTGATGGGTGAAAGAGTAAAAGAATATGTAGATTATAACGTACAATAATTACTACGTAAAAATCAATTTTTCTTGATTTTTATACCTTTTACTACAAAAAAGAAAACGTTTTCGTAGATTTTCTAAAGTACTTATAATTTTTCCCATAAATTTCGATAAATATAAAAATTATACCTAATTTTTATTTAATTTGCGATAAAATTCAATATACTAACATGGTTTCAATCACACGCCTTTTTGATTTTCCCTATTATCAACAAGAAACTTATAACCTTCAGGTTGCCTTAGCAACTAAAAAAAACGGAGTCTGGGAAAAAACATCTAGCCAGGAATATATTGCAAAAGCAAATGCTATTTCAAGAGCATTATTGCGCATGGGTGTTCAAAAAGATGATAAAATTGCATTAATCACTTCTAACAATCGTACGGAGTGGAATATTATGGATATTGGTATCCTGCAAACCGGTGCTCAAAACGTACCTATTTACCCAACTATTGCCGAAGAAGATTACGAATATATATTAAATCATAGTGGAAGTATTTTCTGTTTTGTATCCGATACAGAAGTACTTGACAAAGTAAATGCGATCAAAGCTAACGTTCCAACTTTAAAAGAAGTTTATTCTTTTAATGAAATTGAAGGCTGCAAACACTGGTCTGAATTGTTAACGCTAGGAGAAGACGACAGCAATCAAAGCGAAGTTGAAGCCAGAAAAGACAGTATTAAAGCAGAAGATTTAGCAACTATTATTTATACTTCCGGAACAACTGGAAGACCTAAAGGAGTTATGCTTTCTCACCATAACATTGTTTCTAATGTTTTAGACAGCGCACCAAGAATCCCGTTTGATCCGGGAAAAAGTTCGGCTTTAAGCTTCCTTCCTATTTGTCATATTTTTGAAAGAATGATACTGTACATCTATCAATACTATGGTATTTCGGTTTATTTTGGTGAATCAATTGATAAAATCAGTGATAATCTAAAAGAGGTACGACCAAATGTAATTACAGCCGTTCCAAGACTTTTAGAGAAAGTTTACGATAAAATCTACGCAAAAGGTGCTGAATTAACCGGCATTAAGAAAAAACTATTTTTCTGGGCCATTGATTTAGGACTAAGATATCAGCCTTATGGTGCTAATGGTGCCTGGTACGAATTTCAGTTAAAAATTGCCCGTAAACTTATTTTCAGTAAATGGAAAGAAGGTTTGGGAGGAAACTTAGATTTAATGGTTTCAGGAAGTGCTGCTTTGCAACCGCGTTTAGCAAGAGTTTTTGCTGCTGCTGAAATTCCGGTTATGGAAGGTTACGGTTTATCTGAAACATCACCGGTAATTGCTGTAAACGACCAAAGAAACAAAGGTTTTAAAATTGGAACTGTTGGAAAACCAATTCGCAATGTAGAAGTTAAAATTGCCGAAGACGGTGAAATCCTTTGCAAAGGGCCAAACGTAATGTTAGGTTACTACAAAGATCCTGAAAAAACAGCCGAAGCATTACAAGACGGTTATTTCCACACCGGCGATATTGGAGAAATTGACAACGAAGGTTTCCTTAAAATTACAGATCGTAAAAAAGAAATGTTCAAAACTTCGGGAGGAAAATACATTGCTCCTCAGTTGATTGAAAACGCCATGAAACAATCTCGTTTTATCGAGCAGATCATGGTGATTGGTGAAGGCGAAAAAATGCCGGCAGCCTTCATTCAGCCTAACTTTGAATTTGTAAAAGAATGGGCTAAAATTCACAAAATAACTTTAGGAAACAGCGACAAAGACATCAGTACTAACGCACAGGTTATCAAACGTATTGACGAAGAAGTAGAAACCATTAACGAGAAATTCGGACACTGGGAAAAAATCAAGCGTTTTGAACTTACTCCGGACGTTTGGTCAATTGATGGAGGACAACTTACTCCTACCCTAAAATTAAAACGTAAAATTATTAAAGAAATCTACAAAGATCTTTACGCTAAAATATACGGACAAAATTAATAAACCAACATAATACTAACCAACGAAAAACGGCTATCTCATAAAGACAGCCGTTTTTTAATTGTACCAACATCACTTTAAATAGTCAACAACAGTTGTGAATGCTATACAAACGGACTTACGTTTTAAGCTTGTGGTCGAATTAAAAACCCATTCATTTGGGTTACTTCGCCTCTTTTCGCCTCTAAAACAGCCAATCCATATTCAGTAATTGTACTTTCCTGTGCTTCAGCGACTGTGTGCCTACTATGCTTTTCTTCTAAAACGATATTACAAACTTTATTCATAATTTTTATTTTTATAATTTTTAAAATAATGGTGTTTAAATCTTTAACTCATAATTCTGTTCGCTAGAAAAACATACTTTTAATATCCCTAAAGAAATTTCTTTTCTTAGATTTCTTTTCAGGCTTCTCCTTTTTATCAGCACTCTTTTTTTCAAAAACTTCTTTAGCTTTATCCATTCTTCTGATCGGTTTTACTTCTTCCTTTTTAGAATTTTCGTAAAACTTCTTGAGAGGACGCGGATGAAAATCAACCAAGATTGCAGCCATATTGATAACATCCATACTGGACGGATCTGTTTCTCCCTTAAAGAAGGTTTCAATAGGTCTGAACTTATCTTTCTTCTCCTTAAACTTATTCTTTTGAGTATGATCGAAATCTAAGCCCAATAGATTACTAAAAACATTCAAGTCCTCTTTTGTTGGGTTGTTTTCGAAAATGAGCCAGCACAAATCACGAAGCTTTGCGCGCGAAGGGTTGTACAAATAATCAAAGTATTCTCCTTCTCTTTCGATCTCGTATTTTTTTCTAATTGCTCTTTTGTATTTTTCTAATGTATTGTTACTCATAATATTTTACTTTATTTCGGAATTTTCCGGAACCTCAGATATCCTCCTGATCTCTCATCCATAGAGCGTTAAAATATCTTTACCGAGACAATAACGTCTGAATGAGGTATACCTCTTGTCTTCCCTTCTCTTTCCGTCGTTTAGTAAGCTCTGAATCGTTATCGAAATAAACAGATACTCACTAAACCTAATTTTACTGACAAGACCAAAATCATGGTCAGATTTACTTTTTTTACTCATGGTTAGAAATAATTAAGTTATTGGCATTTTTTGTTGGGGTGCTTTCTAACTTCGAACGTTTTATTCCAAAATCAGATTTCCTTAGTTTACACATTCTTCCATCTGAAGCATGGTGAAAAACAATACCTTCAACATCATTTTCTAACAAAAAATTTTTCAAATCATCAAATTCAAAATTTGAAAAGTCAAAAACCTCACTGCCGTGTTTTATCAGCAGGTGTTTTTCCAATTTTTCAGGATTTCCCTGTACTTTAGGGCCGCATAATTCAAATGTCCCATCGATCTTGATTTTTAAATTATCAAAACCTTCAAAGAAAAACTTATCCTCAGGTTTCAAACGGTCACATTTCAACCAGTGCGGATGATGCCCCGTCACACTATCAGCTTCCTGACATGCAATCGCACCAGAAGGAATTATACGCCCTTTTTTGGTATCAAACCTTTTAAATAATTCTCCCTTAATAATTGCTGCAGCTGAGCCATCAAATTTTCTTGTGGCAATAACTTCTCCGGTTGTAACCCATTTATTTTCATCACTAACCTTATTTATTACCCTTGCCAGATCGTGCGGATCTTTAGCAAATAATGTACTTATCTTTTTCATCTTATATACTTTTAAATTAAATCCCCGATTTACTCGAAGAACATCAAACAACTTTTGCGCTTTTAAATTTCAACCCATAAAAAAAGCACCCGATTAGAGGTGCTTTATAACAAATACGATAATTATCATATTGTCTATAATTGATGCACCAGCATGTAAACCCCTTCAAGGGCCGAACTCGCGTTTATTGGTTTTACGTTATATGTGTTAAAAATGAAATCCATTTTATATATTGTTTAATTTTTAAATTCTATTGTTTTTTGAAATTCAGTGTCCTGATATTCTTCGGCAAAGATAATGTCAAAAAAATCATACTTCCAAATCCTTCAACACTTCAATTCATTGATTTTCAATTTATTAAACCTTAGAATTAAGTCATAGAAATCCCTGTCCGCTTATCGAAGCAGTTCTTTTTTCAAATCAAATGACTGTTACTCATCAGATTACTTTTCAAGACTATATTTTGGAGTTTTTATAATTCATTAAACATTTAATGTGTTGTTTTTTTTAATATTTTATAGTTACGATCAATTTGTAATCATTTTCCATCTTTTTTATCCTGGTGAATAATCCCTAAAACAAAAAAAGCGTCCTAAAAAGAGGACGCTTTGCTATACTTATGTTGAGTTTGTAACTTCAATTTACACTTCGATTTCATAAAAATACAGATCACATCCTGAGCCCTTAACAGGGGCAAATCCTGCTAAACGATCACTATATAGTCCTACTGACAGATTAATATTTATATTTTTCATTTCCATTTCAGAAGCAAAAGTAAGTGTTTTTATTAACATAATTTAACATTTGTACTTTGTTAGTGCTAAAATTTTTATCGCACGCTAACAATTTTAGTCTGAATCTTCGTTTAAAAACCCAACAAAACAGAATAGTTTTATGCGTAGGTTTTATCAATCTGACTTAAAATGGTTGGGTCCTGTATTTCATTGTCTTTTGCAAACATTAAAACTTTAGACATTACCTCTGCTGATTTTGGGTCATCGTCTGCAAACGGAAGGAACAAACGACCTCTATGCTGCGAGTGAATTGGCAACACTGACAAATATTTACCCGGAAGCTGATGCACTACCGCACTTCCTAAATGTATGCTATATTCTGCCATTTCTCCTTTTACTATGGCGTGATTTCCAGTGATTTCTACATTTTTCACTTTAAACAAACGCAACGTTTCTCTCAATAAAACAGCTCTCATTTCGATAGAAGAATGACTGGCTTCAGGATCAACACCACCTACGTGTGCTACACTGACCACCAAATCGATATCACGCATTACTTCAGAGAAAATCCTTGGATTTACGTCTTCAAATGCAATGTTTTTATAATCTTTTAAAGAATGAAATTCGATGGTTTCTAAAGTTGCGCCCTCTACATCTGCCGGCGAAAACCAATCGGCCATAGCATACATTTTGACCTGATAGCCTTCTTTATGAAAAACTTTCTGCAAACCTTCTTCATAATCTACTTTCCATCCTCTGGTTTTCAATAAAACTAAGGTTTGCTTAGGCTGTACCTGATGTCCGGCATAACGTCTCGAAATTGCTTTTTCTTTTAATTCATCCGGAGTTGGAACATACAATTCTCTGAATACTTGTTTAAAAGGCTGTTGCAATTTGTTGTCAAAACAATAGCTTTGATAATCAATCCAAACGTTATTTTTATGCAAATCATAACAATGAGCAATTCTAAAAGTCTGCTTCTCATTTAATGCCATAACTTCTCCTAAAGCTGTAACCAGATTCCCATCAATATAAAAACCTATTTTAGCATCATTTGACACAAAAACTAATTTTTCAAGATGTTTGGAAATGATTGGATGCTCAAAAAGATTCTGCATTTCGGCAAACAAAAATTCATCGCCACGAATCATACTTTCTTCCAGACCTTTTCTTGAGCGTGTCCATTGCTCACGCATGGTTTTTCTGTAATTGGTTAATTCCAGAATTGCTTTGTCTTTTTTATATTTTGGCGGAATTGCTTTTATCTCTTTATCTCCTTTAAAGGCAACCAAATCTGCTTTTCCTTCATTATTGATAACTAAACTTACCGTTACATCGTCCAATTTAACCTCTGTTTCTTTTGATAAAATGTTCTGCACCTGTTTTGTTTCCATTGCCCAGGTCAGACGAACAGGGTCCGGATAGCCTGCATTTCGGGCCAAATTTTCAAGTGCAACTCTTATAGCCAAACCTTCGCTGGCTTGTTTCATTGAACCAAATTCTTTGCTTTCCTTTTTAAATTGCTGCAAATATTCATAACGTGCCAGAATATCTTTTTCAGGACCTGTTTTGCTTAAAGGCACTAATCCGTAGACTCTTAAATAATCCTGATCTCGTTTGTCTTTTACTTTGGCTGTAACCTCCCTAATTTTCAAATCTCCTGTAATGGTATCGGCATACAATCGTGCGCGTCTGTGTCCGTTTCCGTCTGTAACATATTTGGCCGATTCGTATAAAAGTTCCCATTTGGCTTTACCCAATTGTTTGTAAGCCGATACGAACCAATCTTTATCTACCGCACCATCTTTAAAATCCTGTAAATCAATTGAGGAGAATTTTGCCATTTCGCTTTCCAGTTCTGCATTTACAGCATTGTAGCTTGCCGTTTTGGTATGTGCATGAAACCACCAGATTCCTTCATCAAGACCTTTCCAGTCCAGATAATTACTGATTAATTTTTGCCATTGCGGTGCATATATAGCCGTTTGAATCAATCGTTCTTCTGATATTTTGGCTTTTTTAATAGCTTCATTAAAAACCTCCTGTGTATCTGATTCTATCGGATAACATCTTTTCAACAAATAACTAAACAATTTCTGTTTGGTTAAATCGGTGTAACTCCACGAATAAATATATCCTTTGTACAAACTTGCTTTTCCGAGCGCAGTAAGCATTTCGACCAAACGGTTGATTCCAAAAATTTTCTGGAAACTTTGAACCAAATGAGTTACAGCAGTGTTTGAATCTCCCCTTTTAACTTCGATATCCAAAAATGTTTCGCGAATTTTATCAACCATTGGAACTAAAAACGGAAATTTTTTAATGAGTTCTTCGCTTCCAAAATGTCTATAATGTCTGGTTTCACCAGTTAAAACCGAAATTCTTTCACTTTCTAAGATACCTTCGTACAATTCACCTTCGGTAATTATTTTTTGTTCGAAAGCCACGGCATACAAATAAATTGGTGGTTTATTTAAACCTATATTTTGTTCTAATCCGTTTAACTGTCTCCACCTGTACAGGTTCCAAATCTTATCATTTTGCTCCTGTGTTAAATCATCTAAATTGATTTTATTCAAGTAAATATCAAAAAAGTTCTGGTTTTGCCAGCCGTTTCCACGATCTGAATTGTAATAATACTCGTCTTTTGCAGGTTTGTATTCAAATTCCAATACCGATTTTGGAAGATCAGCATACAAAGTACTACAGGCATCAATTAAGAAATCTGTTTTTTCTTTAAAGGAGTATTTTAACTGTAAAGCATTCAGAATATTTAAGATTGCATTGTCCCAATCATAGCCTCTTTTCTTTTGGTGCGGCAATAATTCTTTATAATAAAAAATGTGTTTTTCGAGAAAATCGCGCCATATTTTTCTGTCGGAGCTGCTTATTAACGTCAGTAAAAACAAGTCTCTTTCGGCCAGACCTGAGTTTTCAAACCAGCCGGACCAAACCTCATACAAAGGGTAATTTGTTGCTGCTAATTCTGAATTCTTTTCGTCTTTTAAATTTTTTATTGGTCTGAAACTATTCCCCAATAAAATTGTCAATTTGCTGTTATCGTAGTTTTCGACTTCATATTCGTAATTTTTGTTGTCTTCATACAATTGGTACAACTTCGAAATTTCGGTCTTAATGTACGACATAGATTTAGAAAAACCGTATTGTTCTGCCTTAACCGCTTTGGCATACAGGGAATCTGTCTCTACTTTTGGCAGGCCATAAGGAGAAAGGACATTTGGTGTGTAAAAACCATATCCGTTTTCGGCACTTAGAATACTTTTCTTTTTTGACGGTTCAAGCTGTTCGATAAATTTAGTTTCCTTCTCGGTGATTTTTGGTCTTGCCGAATAAGCTGCAACCCAATCGTTAACTTTATCTGTCAGTTTGCTATTCTTCTGAAGTTGCAACATAATGTCTAAAGCCGACATACGCTGCTCCATATCACCTTTTTCTAAAATTTTATCTACAAAAGAAGTCACTTTTTGATCTTCCTGTTTCAACAATATTGCTGTTAGGTTCTTCTTTAAATTAGAATTTTTACGTTTGTACAATTCCTGAAAAATTGCCAGTTCGTCTTCTGTTAACGTCAAATTACTTAAAGTAGAGATAGCCGAAGCGACCAAAGATTCTCCTCTGTCTTTTAAGATTCTCAATGCAAAACTTCTTTGAAAATCTGTTGGTGCCTTTTTTTCTTTCCCGCTATTGCTTTTAAAACTGTAAAATGAATAGCAGTAATAATCACCCAGAATCTGACGGGTTAATTTCTCTCTTAAATTGATAGAAAAACCTTCAAACTGATTTAAAATAAGTTCTAATCTTTCGTTATTGTCTCCTACCAAATTAATTGCTGCAGAATATAAAGTATCTTTTTCGAATTTTACATTTAACCACGAAAATACTTTGCCTTCAAATGTTTTTTCTTTTACGGTTATCGTCTGCGCAAGATGGTACACTTTATTAAAGAAATCAGGATAATCTGTATTCGCTGTATAGTATTGCGACTTAACATTAGCCTCTAATAATGCATTCATTCTTGGCACTGCAAATGCCAGTACCTGTAGATTTTCGTCGTCTAAAGCTTTAAAATAAAGAGGCATTTCGATGTAAGGATCGCCTGTTTCTCCTGCAAATTTTAGCGCCAGAGATTTCTTCTCTATTGATCCTTTCTCTAGTAATTCTTTTAGATAGGGAACTGTTTTTTCGACATCAAAAACACCCTGAACCCAAAGTGCCATATAAACCTCGTTGTTATTCTTGCTTTGAATACCGGCCGGAATCGTTTCGGGATTAGAGAAATACCCCGAAGCAAGATTAATGATGTTTCGAACTGTAGTTTCTTTTTCAGAATCCCAGCCCAAGCCGGTCCAGGTATCTATTCCGCGAACAACAGATGAAAAACGGGTGAGTTTATTATCGATGATTACTTTGATCATGTATTGCAAAGCACCAATACTGGTTTCATCCAGAGCTTCTAAAACGGTCTGACGCAATCCTTCCTGACGCTGTGCCGCCAATAATAGTTTTTCGACCAGTTCCCAACTTTCTTTTTTCTCACTGTTTAAAAGCGCTTTGATAATATTACGGGAAACTTTTCCTCTTGAATCTTTGTTGAAAATGATATCCTCAAAAAGCTGAAACAGGTTTTCTCTATCCAAATCAATAGCAGCAGACCAAATCGTATACTGATTTTTAGAATTTGAGACTTCGGTATCAAAACGAATTTGTTCTTCGATACTCAAATCATAATAAACGGTATCACCATCCTGATAACTGTAGATTTGTGAAGAATGAAGCAGAGATCGCAGAAAATTTACCCGATTAATTAATAACTGTTTTTTATTATTGGGTGCTCTGAAAGAACGTCGGGTATAACCGTCCTGATACATTTTCATTGGCAGTCGGTTCCACGCTTCCTTAACATAAACAGTGATTTCCTTTCCAAAAAAGTAAACCAGAAGTTCGTGGTAAGTATTATCTTCCCACATATCGTCTTTTACCCACTTCTCAAACGCTGTAGCTTCTTTCGAACCTAAAGAAATATAGGTCCCGTAATAATTGTCTTTGAGTTTTAAAAGTGCCAGACCAAACTCGGCTGCTTCTTTTTTAAGTTTTGTTTTTGATAATAATTTAGAAACCAGATTACTGTTTGCTATTTCTTCCAGTTCTTTTTTGAATCGCTTAATTGGATTCTCAATTATCTTACCCTTGATAAGATCTTCTATTTTCATACTGTATTATTTTAGATTATTATATTGTAAGATGTGAATTGTGAATTGTGAAAAGGTAGATGTAGAACTTTATTTACTTATACTTCTTACAACTACCAGTAGCTTCCCGCCAGGAACGTAAGCCTGATAAAAGTGACGGATTTGTTTTTGGATAAATCGATTTCCCCGGTTAAAGTTTCCATCTGATCATCGCCATAGAAAATGGCATATAAACCGTCTTCAAAAGCAACGATGGCATTTTCCTGCGCTTTGACCAAATCTACTTTGTTGTGGTTGTACAGTGCGCCAAAACCAACTTTTCCCGTATCGGTTAAAATGGGAAGGTAATTTTCTTTTGGAAAATGGATTTTGTCTTCGTCCTCAAACTCAAAGGAAGAAGAATGAAACAACTCTACCTGATGTTTTACAATTAGTTCTAAGAAAGTACGAACAGTAACGATTGAAGTGGTAATATCTAAACTGATGTTTTTTTCCTGAAGTATAGGATGTTTTTTCCCTAATTGTCTGACTGATATACTTATATTCATTTTTTACCGGCTTTTATTTTCAACCTGTAAAATAAGAATTTTATAGCAAGATCTTCTTAAAAGAACGTCTTTTAAATGTTAAAAAATCCTACGAAAAAAAGCAGCATTAGATTTCAAAAAAATACCCTGCAAATCAGTATTTGCAGGGTTTGGATTATTATTGGAATGTCGTTTTCAGAAAATCAAAAAAACTTAATTTGCTTTTATCACACTAATTTTTTCCAGAGTAACTTTAGCGTCTCCGCCTCCGGTCTTTTTAATTATAACTTGAAAATTCGCATTCGTATTCACTAAGTCATCTGAAATATAATAGGCATATTTAAGTTTTACTCCATCTTCACCAATTTCATGATTCTTTCCAATTCCGTGATCATGAGCAACTCCAAAGAAAGTCATCATTCCCACATACTGGTCTTTTTTTCCGGGATAACGAAGATAAACCGTATAATAATCACTTGGTTCTTTGTAAACAGACACATCCAGATTCAGAATTAATCTGGAATTGGCAGTTCTAAAAACTTTATTGGTATTTCTTGCAAAGGTACTGCTCACTTTATGGGTAAAAGCCGAAGTGCCTAATACTTTACCTACTTTCTGTTCCCAAACTACTTCTTCTTTAGCATCCTGAAAGGAGATTCTGGTTTTTACCTTATTTTCATTAGCCGCTAATACCGGAGTTTTAGATCCGTAAAGCAAATCATCGTATTTGTAATCTAAATTAAAAACGATGTTGTAGACTTCCTCCATGGTATAAGTGATACGGCCTCCGTCTGGAGTGATAAACTCATACGGCCACGGATTCGCTTTTAATTCTTCTAAACTTGGACGCTGACCAAGTTCCGAAACATCCCACGATTCCCAAATACGATCGACCATACTATGATGCAGCCAAAAAATAGGATCGAATCCGGCCGACTCAACATTGGCCATTAAACCCGAAGTTACTATCTGATATATTTCGTTGTAATGCTGTTCAGGCGGATGAGCATATCTCCCACCAATAAGATTGTGCATATAACCATGAGGCTGACCTTCAAGACTACTACTAAATCCGGCCTCACCTGCAAAAGAAGGGTTTTTTCTTAATTCTTCTATTGAATTTCGAATACTGGCCAACTGCTCGGGAAGGATTGGTTTTCCATTGTTCAAAATAGTATAGCGCGCTGCGGTATACAAAGAACCTGATGGCTCCCTAAAAGGTTCGGCCATAATATTCTGAGATTCTTCTTTACTGCCGTAGTTCCAGTACGGAAGTGCAAAATCTGCTTTTCCGGACAATTCTCTAACAATTTTTTCTAAATACCAGATGTACATTCTGTGCCATAAAAGAAAATTTAAAGCTGCATTATTAGTGTCAGTGTGTGTACAATCTGCCCAGGCCCATAATTTATCATCAATAGTCTGATATTGCGGACAGAGCTTATTGGGACCTGTTATCTTTTCGGGGATATTATGAATTGCGCCTTGGTAATACCAGGAAATACCTTTCTCACAGCCCGCTTCGCGCATTTTCTTAAAAGCCACTTTCATCGCCTCAAGATTGGCTTTCCCCTGAGGCGTATTGGCATTCCAGCGAATATACTTCGCATCCGCTTTACTCTGACCATAGGACAATCCCGAGATCAGAATAACTAAAAATAAGTTAGTAATTTTTTTCATTTTTTTTGTTTTTGGGTTATTAATAAATTGGTAGTTAACATTAAAGCACTTCGACTTCAAAAGTTAAAATCTGAGCATACTTAGGATTTGCTTTGTCATAGATTTTAAATTTCACCGTTCCGTTGCCTATTTTGCTGGCAGGAATTACATGGATGGCAATAAAGCCCTGCTGATCCGGATTAAGTTTATTAAAAGAGGATCCTTTCGGAATTCCAATCTGGCAGGCACCGTGCTGGCACATCGAGCAATCCCACTCCTTTGGGAATGTATTCGATACAGTCTCCCAAACCAGATAGATTGGTTTATTTGAAATATTTTCGACCTTGATTTTCGAAATGTCAAGCCGTTTGTTTTTCAGTACACTTTCTTTATTGACCGCAGTTCCTACTACCGAAAATGTAGGTTTGTTTTGCGCAAATGAAATAGAAACCGAAAAAAGGAGTATCCAATAAAAGTACAGTTGTTTCATAGCCGTGGGGTTAAATTTTAATTAAAAACAGCAATAGCCGTTTCGTAAACTTTCTTTTTTGAAATAGGATTAGTAAAATGGTACATCAGTTGTTCTGTATCTCCCACATTTTCCAGGGAAACGAGTATTTCCATACTTTCTCCCGCATGTAGTGCCGCTGTGCATCCGTTAGCTGATTCTGTTAGAGCGGTCTCACTCCCAAACCTCAGCTTTAATTTTGCGTTAGGCGGAAATACAATTTCATGAAAATACAATCCCGAATTGACCAATCGAAGCAGCACCGCCTCGTTTTTACGATCTAACGATTGCAAACCATTGGTTTCGGAAGCAACTTTACCATTAATCAAAAAATAATTGGGTTGGTAGGGAGGCAGAACAATAGGTTTATTTCGAGAATCGTATTCGGTACCCATGATGGCATCGGTGTGCCATTTTGTATCCAGTTCGTTGCTGCACCAAAGAATTTCACGCAAGGGCTCAGGCGTCTCAGAATCCTTTTCTTTTGGTTCAATAATAATAAGACCAAACATTCCCGCCTGAAGGTTGAACGGATAATTTTCGGGACTGTAATACAAATAGGTACCCGGTTTTTCGGCCCAAAAAGAATAAAACCCATGCTCCATGTGATGAATGGCCTCTTTTTTCTTCATCACCTTATTGTTTTTATCCCATTGAACAAAATCAATTTCTTTGCAAAATAAAGAGACCGGATTTCCCTGCGAAATGCTCCAAAAATCAACCCGAACAGTATCGCCAACCTTTGCCCTTATCTCAGATCCCGGCAAAGTAACCTGCCCCGAAAGAGAGTTCGTAAAACCAAAAGTCCGGACAGAGACGTTATTTTTAAGCAGTAGTTTTCCTGTTGTTCTCCCGATCACTAAATGTTCGTTTTGAGAAAACAAAAACAGATTGCTTAGTAAAAAGCAAAAGAGCACTATGGATTTGGGGCATCCTTTCATTTCTTAACTTAAATCTTTCACTGCCAACACATTCGGCAATGCAATTCAAATTTAAAATTAATGCCGGTTTTGAGACCCCGTAGAAATACCTGATTTTGTAGTAAAAATCTGCCTTGAGTTTTGTTTTTTAAGAATATAATTCTTCTTTGATGCGAATCGGGTTTTGAAGGATCAGGGGAGGTAGAATTGTGGTGTGAGGTAGAAAACGGTGTCGATAAAGAATAGATTCCCTTGAAACGTCAAAACATTTTCATCATGTAAATCTTCGAGAATAATACCCAATTCGGGATTAAAATAATCATTATTTCTAGTGCTAACAAAACCATTTGAAGTCAAAAAAACTTTTACATTTTCTAATTCTGTATCACTATCAGAATCTACGAATCTTTGCTCTACAACTGCATACAATATAGTATCCTGTTCCGAAAATCCAATTAATTGATATGCTGTGTCAGAAAAAAAATAATTATGCAGCAGTAAATTATTCAAATAATCTTCCCATGTTTCATAATAGATACTGTCATTCAATTTGATCACTTTATGCTTATTTTGAAGATACACTTTTTGCTCAGCGCCCGAAGATATGAAAGCATTGATGTTAATTCCGGTAATCCAGAAAGAATTCCTTTCGCAGAATTCTTTTATTAACGCTGTTTCTTCACTTTTGATTTGCTTGCCAGACTTAAGCGTTCTGCCTGTGCTCGTGCCTTTTCTAAGGTAACGGGAGACTGTTTGGATAGTATCTCCATGCCTAACTTGGCCCTTTCCTGAAATGATATTTTGTAGTTCATTTTTCATGAAGTTTATCATGCAAATATAAATATTTTAAACTTACTATTTACCTGACGAAATAAAGCCTTGTAAAAGTAAGAAAAAGAATATATTTATAACGGATAAAAAAACACCCGGTAGTACATTACCAAATTAGCCTTGTATTTTACGGATCGCTGTTTTTATCAAAAAAAATAAATATCTTTGAATTATGAGCACAGCAACCAGACCCAGAAATATTGGCCGAAATATCAGCCGTATCAGAGAACTTCGCGGAATGAAACAAGGAGCACTTGCAGATGCCATTGGCACAAGCCAGCAAACTATTTCAAGTATTGAAACCAGCGAAACTGTTGATTTCGAAAAATTGGTACAAATTGCAAAAGCACTTGGCGTAACAGTAGAAGCGATTGAAAATTTTACAGAGGAATCTGTTTTTAATTTCTTTAATAATTTTTACGATAATAGTTCAAGTCAAGGAAATAGCTTTAATCAAGGTATGAATGCTACTTTTAACCCTCTTGATAAAGTGATCGAGCTTTACGAACGTTTGGTTCAGGCTGAAAAAGATAAGGTCGAATACTTAGAAAAGTTGATGAAATTGAAATAAGAGATTTTCTTTTTATATAAAATTGAAAAGCGCAAACTTTTGAGGGTTTGCGCTTTTTTGGGTTTTGCTATTACTGCTATTTACTTTATTATCTAAAATATTTTATTCATTTGAAAATATTTGCTTATGATTGTCGCTACGAAGTCGGGAGACTTCGCAGAGCGGGGTAAGCTCTAGGTACGAGATGCCCCTTTTTTAAATTTACTTAGATCAATAGATCCAACTATTTTAGGTTTCGGTAATTGAGGAAACTCACTTTTTAAAGTTTCAGTTTCAATACTAACATTTAATTCTATCATACTACCTGCAATTTTATCAGTCAAAACAGAATTTTTATGAACTTCATTATTATTTATACTTTCCTCCAAAATTTCAGTTTTATCTTTATCAATTTTTCGTACGAGCCAAGCCTGTAAGCCATCATATCTAAAACTAATATAAAACTTGACTTTTGAAGTTTCGTCTTTCCCTTTTTCAAATTTTCCTACTACTGGCACAAAGAAAGCTTCTAATCCACATTTAAGTTTAATTTTCCCTTTTTGTCTATCATCTATAGTAGTTATAATACCTTCAACTTCCTGAAGCTTTGAATCATCTTCAAATAGTTTTAGCCCTTCATTTTTCATTGAACCTAATTCTACATAACTTAATATTTTCTTAGAACCAGTTCCCACTCCATACCATTCAAAATTAAACTTATCATTAGTTGTAATTTCTTTGCATTCTTTTATGTAATCTTTTGTTTTATTTAATAGTATATCATTAAATGAATCACCTCCTTCAATCAATTGTATTGCGTTAAAAACATAATTATAATAAGTTGCTTCTAAATGAGATACTCTATTTTGTCCACTGTTATTATACCAAATTTTAATCTTATTTATTACATCTTCTAAACTCACATAAGTAGAATTATATCTGACACATTGCAACCAAAATTTATAATTACTCGAAACCTCAGGTTGATCATGTATATTACTTTCTATTACTTTTAAAATGTCTTTGCGCTCATAATCATTAATCATAGCCCAAGCAATTTTAATTTTTTTCACATCCCCACTAACCTTGTTAGCTAAAGTTGAAAGTACAAACATCTTTCTAAAATAAGGCCTACTGCTATTATGTGCTGTTTCAGACATATTTTTGTATTTACTAATAGACTTCGTAATATCACCTAATAATTTAAAAGTTTTTGCTTCTCCATCTTCAATCATATTTCTAGCTTTATTCATATGTTTTGCATTATCCATATCTGTAGAT
>NZ_CAGKLC010000019.1 GCF_903469665.1 Flavobacterium sp. UGB4466
TTATAGAAACTTATGAAGCGATTTCCATACGTTTCAATAGATTTTTATTCAAAGTATGTTTTGCATAATCTTTATCGATACTTAAAACTTTATCGTCTGAACTTGGCAATTCGTACATGGCATCGGTTAAGATTGCTTCGCATAACGAACGCAATCCACGTGCTCCTAATTTGTACTCTAATGCTTTGTCTACAATAAAATCTAATGCCTCATCTGTAATGGTGAATTCAACTTCATCCATTAAGAATAATTTTTGGTATTGTTTTACCAAAGCATTTTTAGGCTGTGTCAAAATTGCACGCAGGGTTTCTTTGTCTAAAGGATCCATGTGCGTTAAAACCGGTAAACGTCCAATAATTTCAGGAATCAAACCGAAATCTTTAATATCTTTTGGAATAATGTATTGCAATAAATTGTCTTTATCGATATTGTCTACATTTTTAGAAGTCGAATATCCAACAGCCTGACGGTTCAAACGTTTAGAAATGATACGCTCAACGCCATCAAAAGCACCTCCTGCAATAAACAGGATGTTTTGCGTATTTACTTCCACAAATTTCTGGTCCGGGTGTTTACGTCCTCCTTTTGGCGGCACGTTTACGACGGTTCCTTCAAGCAGTTTCAATAAAGCCTGTTGTACTCCTTCACCGGAAACGTCACGGGTAATAGACGGATTATCACTCTTACGGGCAATTTTATCAATCTCGTCAATAAAAACGATTCCTCTTTCGGCTTTGGTTACATCATAATCGGCAGCTTGCAGCAAACGTGTTAAAATACTTTCAACATCTTCTCCTACATAACCTGCCTCGGTAAGTACGGTCGCATCAACGATAGCCAAAGGAACGTCTAACATTTTAGCAATTGTTTTTGCTACCAGTGTTTTTCCTGTTCCGGTTTGCCCCACCATAATGATGTTACTTTTTTCAATCTCAACTTCATCGTCTAATTGCTGTTGCATTAAACGTTTGTAGTGATTGTAAACAGCAACCGACATTACTTTTTTCGTCTGATCCTGGCCAATAACATATTGATCTAAGAAAGCTCTGATTTCTTTTGGTTTCTTTAAAATTAAATCCCCAACAAGTTTTGCGCTTCCACTTGATTTTAATTCTTCTAATACAATTCCATGTGCCTGCTCGATACACTTATCACAGATATGTGCATTGATACCTGCAATCAATAAATTAGTTTCTGGCTTTTTTCTTCCACAAAACGAACATTCTAATACTACTTTTGCCATTCTTTATTTAAGTTACTAAGCTGCAAAGATACTAAGTTTTAAAGTTTTTCAACTAAAACTTTAAAACTTAACTCTTTACAGTTTAAGAGCCTGTTTAAATTTTAAACAGGCTCTAATATTTTTATTTTTTTTATTTAAAATTTTAAATCACAAAGAACACTTAGAATCTTAGCGTCTTAGCAACTTAGAAGCTTTAAAAAAAATTAGCTTCTTCTTAATACTTCATCAATCATTCCGTATTCTTTTGCTTCATCTGCAATCATCCAGTAATCACGCTCACTGTCTTTGTGTACTTTATCAAAAGTTTGTCCTGAATGTTGAGAAATAATATGATACAATTCATCTTTCAATTTCAACATTTCACGTAAGTTGATTTCCATATCTGTTGCAACTCCCTGAGCTCCTCCAGATGGCTGGTGAATCATTACTCTTGAATGTGGTAAAGCCGAACGTTTTCCCGCTGCTCCTGCACATAATAGTACTGCTCCCATAGAGGCTGCCATACCGGTACAAATTGTCGCTACATCCGGTTTGATATATTGCATGGTATCATAAATTCCTAATCCTGCATAAACACTTCCTCCAGGAGAATTCAGATAAATCTGAATGTCTTTTGAAGCATCAGCACTTTCTAAAAATAATAACTGTGCCTGAACAATGTTCGCGATCTGGTCGTCGATACCTGTTCCTAAAAAGATAATTCTGTCCATCATTAATCTGGAAAAAACATCTAATTGAGAAATATTCAACTGACGTTCTTCAATAATATATGGAGTCATATTGGTTGGGTTCATTGCCGCTATAATTTTGTCATAGTACATGGCATTTACTCCCTGGTGCTTTGTAGCAAATTTTTTGAATTCTTTACCGTAGTTCATATTTTTTCTTAGTTTAAAGTTTGAAAGTCTAAAGTCTGAAAGTGACTTAAAACAAAAGACAAACTTCATACCTTTTTAGAAAGGATGTCAATTTGTCTTATTTTATAATTTATTTCACGTTTCAAGTTCTAACATTACGTAATAAAACTTGAAACCTGAAACCTGAAACAAAAAATAAGCGTCAATAGAAAAAACTTCCATTGACGCTCAAATATAACTATTTTTTATTAGTTCATGTTTGTAATAAATTCATAAAGTTTGAAAGACTTTACAACTTTTGACTTTATGACATTACAGACTAAAAAATTATTCTCCGTATGAAGCGGCAATAAATTCTTCGTAAGTTACTTCTTTTGTAGTTGGATTTGCTTTTTCTTTAAAGATTTCCAATAACTTCTCAGCTACTACCTGCTCAGAAAGTCTTTTCACTTCTTCCTGGTTTGATAAAACTCTTGCTACAATTGTCTGAACTTCTTCGTCAGAAGGATTTAACTGTCCAAATTGAGCCATTTGTTGTTTGATTGCATTTGTTGTAAAAGCTTTCAAATCTTCAAAATTAATCTGGATATTACTTTGTGCTAAAGCTTTTCCTTCGATTAATTGAAAACGTAATCCTTTTTCAGATCTTGCATATTCAATTTCAGCTTCTTCTGCAGAAAGTTTTTTCTCTCCAACAGTTTGCAACCATTTTTTAAGGAATTCAGCCGGTAAATCAAATTTTGTACTTTCGATCAAGAAGTCCTGAACGTCTAACAATAATTTTTGATCTGCTTGCTGAGCGAATTGAGCTTCAGCATCTTCTTTAATTTTAGATTTCAAATCTTCTAAAGAAGCTACTTTTCCTTCACCAAAAAGTTTATCGAATAACTCCTGGTTCAATTCAGCCAATTCAGCTCCGTTGATAGCCTCGATAGTAAAGTTTACTTCGATATCTAAACCGTGAACATTATCATGACCTACTTTTAGGTAGTCCATTAATTGGTGATCGTCTTCAAATAAACCTTTTGTGCTTACTGTTACAACATCACCCACTTTTTTACCGATGAATTTATCTCCGGCAGCTTTGTTGAAAGTAGCTACAGCGATTGTAGTTGTATTGTTGATTCCGTTTTCTTCGTTAGCGAAAGTTCCTGTCAAATCAGAATCAGCTACTACCACTTCTTGTGGAATTGCTTTTCCAAATTGTTTTTGGATACGCTCTACCTGACCGTCGATTAATTTATCATCAGCAGTCACGATGTATTTTACGATATTGTTTTTAGCTTCTAAATCAATTTCGAAGTTTGGCACTAAACCAATTTCGTACTCGAATGTTAATTCTTCAGCATCCCAGTCAAAGTTTTCGTTTACTTTAGCTAGCGGAGTTCCTAAAAGATTTAATCTTTCAGATTGAACAAAACGCTCTAAAGCCAAATCAACTACTTTTTTAACTTCTTCCTGCTTAATTGCTTTTCCGTATTGTTTTTCAACCAGGTCTTTAGGAACCTGTCCTTTTCTGAAACCTTTTACAGTAGCCAACGGCATTTTTTCGTTTATTCTTTTTGCTACCTGACCTTTATAATCCATGTGAACAACTGTCATTACAATAGTTTCATTCACAGCGTCTATTGCTACTCTTTTAATATCCATTTTCTTCTTTGATTTACATAATAAAATTGGGTCGCAAAATTATAAAATTTTTGCAACCCAACCAAGTTTTTAATCTATTGTATTAGAATACGTTTTAATCGCGCTTTCTCTATTTGTTTTATTTGTCGTCTCCTATAATCTTATAGGTGATCGATTGAAGGATAGACAAGATAACACTAAAAAACAAGGCTGTCCAGAACGAATCGACGGCAAAGCCTCCGACAATATTTGTACAGAACAAAATAATAATTGCATTAATTACTAACAGAAATAAACCTAAAGTAATAAGTGTAACCGGTAAAGTCAAAACTACTAATATTGGTTTTATAAAAATATTTAACAACCCTAAAACTACCGCAACAATTACCGCGGTGGTAAAACTGGCAACATGAACACCAGGTAAAAAGTGGGCAATTAACAAAACTAAACCTGCCGTAACAAGAAGTCTGAGTAGTAAATTCATAATGGTATGGTTTTAAAAATTTATTTAAAAGTACTAAAATTTAATAATATAAACCTTTGCTCAAAATTGCATTGATTGCTTTTTTTTCGTGCTCCAGTAATTTCTTTTTTTCACTATCGGAAATATCATGTGTTACTCCGACATATTCAATCTGATCAAATCCTAAAATTTCATCAAAAATAAGTTTCACTCTTTCAACATGATAATCAGACGTAATGACCACAACCGAATTTAAGTTGTGATTGAGCACTATCTTTTTTGATACAACCGCATCTTCGACGGTATTGGCAGACAAGGCACACTCCAGAAAATTTTCAGCACTAAGTCCTTTCTCTTTTAAATATTTCACAGCATAATTGGCATGTGGAAGCGGCGCTGTATTAAAGTGCTCTCCAAAACCTCCTGTACAAATAATGCAATTGTCCTTTGATTCAAAAATATCCAAACAATACTTTAACCTGTCCAGAGCTACCTGCCCCAAATCTCCTGTTTCTGAATTTGGAGATCCCAAAACTATTAAAACTTTCATCTTTTAAACTAAATAGAACTAGTCCTTTTAAATCAAAACTTACTCTTTTAAAAATCCTGCTGTCAGTTCAAAAAACATTTTTGGATTTTCGGCGTGAAGCCAGTGTCCTGCATTGGGAATGGTTTCGAATTTTGCTTTAGGAAAATGTTTGCGTATTGCTTCAAAATCTGCATCTAAAATATAGCCGGAATCCCCTCCTCTTATAAACAAGGTCTCTTTATCGAAAACTAAATCATCGGCCAGCGCTTTTCCGATAGCATCCAGATTATCATTAAAAACTGCCAGATTGAATCTGAAAGCCAGCTGTCCCGGTTCCTTCCAATATAAATTCTTTAATAAAAATTGTCGTGTACCAAAATCGGGAACGTATTGCGCCACAATTGCTTCAACATCATTTCGACTTGGTTTTACCGAAAAATCAACGGCATTTAATCCTGCCAAAATATCCTGATGGTGCTGTTTGTAAAATCGAGGGCCAATATCGGCTACAATTAATTTATCGACTATTTCAGGATGTGTAGTAGCGAAAAGCATGGCCACTTTCCCTCCCATTGAATGTCCTAACAGCTCTATTTTATTTAACTGATTGGCCTGACAATATTCAAACACGTCTTGTACCATCGCCTCATACGACCATTCGTCTGAATGAAAACTACGGCCGTGATTTCTCAAATCCAGAAGATGAACCTGAAACCCCGCGTCGACATATTGACCTGCAAGTGTTTTCCAGTTGTCTGACATTCCTAAAAATCCGTGCATGATTACGAAAGGTTTTCCTTCTCCTTCTATTTTCGAATATAACATTTGTATTGGGTTTTAAAAACTATCCGCAAAGGTAAAAAAAGTTATGCACCAATTCTTAAACTAATTAACCTCGACAAAGCTCCTTTATTTAAAAAAACTTAGCGCCTTTACGGCTTTCCGTAAAGAAAGCACAGATACAAACCGTAACTTGCGCCTTTAAAAATCAAAATAAAATTTTATTTAATTTAAACCTCAACCATGATTAAAAAATTATTTTTAGTATCCTTAGTTGCTTCTCAACTTATGGTTTCCTGTTCTAGTGACGACAGCAAAGAAGAAACTCCAACAGAACAAACTCGTGATGAACAAATTGCAGCTATTCTAAAACAACCTTATTCTAAATTAACTCCTGCTGATCAAAAAATAAAATTAGAGGCAGAAGCTAATGAAATGTTCGTTCAATTAGACAAATCTAAAAGTTCTGGTGCTATTGAAGCAACACAAAACTTAAACAGATTATTAGAGATTAGTGAAGTTGACGTTACTAACGGAAAAAACAGCAATAAAATAGAAGACATTTTAAACGTTTCCGGAGTTTACGGTATTTACACTTGGGACAATACCGCAAAAACCTGGGTAAAAACAGCTTCTACAACAGAACTGAAATTCGTTTTCCCGGCTAAAAAAACACAAACAACAAACAATGCAATTCTTTCTGTAAAAGCTGTTGCTTCTGATGTAAAAGTAAAAAGTATCGACACTTACGGAAAATGGACTTATGATGCTGTAAAACAACAATATATCCAAAGCCCATCTGTGTATGATTATTTCTTTTTACCAACATCTACAGATGCTATCTTGACCATCGACAATACAACAGCGGCGACTTTTACCCAAACTGCCAAATATTCTTCAAAAAACCAATCTCCTGATGAGTTTACTTATAAAATGGTTTTAAATGATGGTTATACTTGGGAAATGAATGGTAAAAAAGGAACTGAAAACACTTCAAAAGCCCTTTTTACCTACAACGGAAAAACTTTACTTGACTTCAGCGCAGGAAGCTCTGCTAATATTGATGCTCTTATCAATGATGATAAACTTGTTCAATACAGAGGCAAAGCAAACGGACTGATTAAACTAATGGACAATTTTATTATCGTTGCTGAAACTGATTTAGCTACTGAAGCTGCTGATGACGCGGCATTAGAGAAAAGTATATCATACCCTGCTTACCCAGACTCATACAACGCTAAAGCTAACTATAAAGAATATTACACTGCAGTAAATGCATATAACAAAAAATATTCTGAAGGCACAGCTACTATTTTCAACAAAAACATAAAATTAGTCTTAGTTTCTAAGAAAGACGGAACTAAAATTGCAGATATTGTTCTGCGTTCCGAAAAATCAGACTATGATTACACTACCACTTTACCTGTTTGGGATACCAAAAATTCTTACTGGTCACACAATGGTACGGGAGAATCATTTACAAGAGCTTACTATGAAGAAGAATATTATTTAAAATTCAATGATAATACTGAAGTTTCTTTCAGCACTTACTTCTCTGTAGGATTCGAAAAACTTGATGCCAAGTTTCAAGATTTCATCAAAGCTTTTGAGAGAAAATAAACCTCTTAAAATATAAACTTAAAGCCGTTTTGAAAATAGTTTAAAAACGGCTTTATTTTTTCCGCGGTCTTTACAACAACGGTACTTTGACCATAGCCTGCCCAGATTCCTATTCCGCCTTTAATATTTGATTTTAAACTTGTGTTTGCCGGATAAATAGGATTTCTGCTGTTTACGATTTCGTTTTGCCAGCTGTTCCAAAAATCTAAAGCTTCTTTATTTTGAGTTCTTAATTTTACCAGTATTAAATCTCCATCTGCAAAATAAGGGGTGAACTTAGTTTTAGGAAAAAGTAAAATGCCTCTGTTAATTTGAACGGATACGGCGGCTGTAGTAAAATTTTTATCGTCTAAATTGCCATAAAACGCAGGAACAAAAACAGGCTCCTGTCCTTCTATTCTGGTTGCAATCTGATAATAGTTTTTTTCGTTTACCGGATCATCAAATTTCACAAAAACATAACCGGTCGTATCGGTGTCAGCCTTCTTTATGTACACTGCACTTTTTATGGCTACCGATCTTGGAATTTTGGTTGTCGCTTCCACCACGCGGTTTAAATACTCTATTTTCAAAAAATATTCTTTCCCTGCTTCTCCTTTGAGAACCGAACCATAATACACAAACGGAGGCACTCTGTTTTTATCATTCTTAACCCTTAAAACCTCTGAGGTCATACCATCTGAAATTGTAATTTTTGCAGAACGTATAACATGATTTAACACATTAGTCGAATCTATTGTATTGGTAACCGGAATACTGCTCGATAGCAAAACCTGAGCGTAATCGCCTTCTTCAATCCAGCCTTCTACTACAATTTTAGATTCTGTCCCTAGCTGACCAAAATCATCTTTGGAACAGCTTGTCACTATCAGAACAGCAATCAGCAATAAATATTTTTTCATCTTTTTTTTAAAATTTAAACCTCCAGCTTACGGAAGGCAATATGCGATACAAAACCTTTTCTTCCTGTTTTACAATTACACTGTTTTTGTCCTTATTCTCTTTTACACTCAATACTACATAAACCGGATTCTTGATATTGAACGTGTTGTAAATCGAGAAATTCAGTGCACTTTCTTTTTTATTCGTTTTCACAAAGAAATAATTCACCGAAAGATCGGTTCGGATATAATTAGGCATTTGTGCATTGTTATAACCTGAATACTCTTTAACCGGATTATTATTGATGAAATACCAGGATGTTGGCATAGTGAAGCGATTCCCGGAACCAAACAGTTGTGTAACTCCGAAATTCCATTTGGCATTCAGATCGTACATCCCAACAATCGACAGATTATGACGTCTGTCGTACTTGGCAAAATACGTTTTTCCATTATTAAGCTCCTCAAAATTACGATCTGACCAGCTTAGTGTATAACTCAGCCAACCTGTAAACTTTCCATTGCTCTTACGAAGCATCACTTCTAATCCGTATGCTTTTCCTTTTCCTGTCAACAAGTCGTTTTTGAATGTGGTAACCTCATTAAACTGTGTGATTCCGTACGGATATTCAAGCAGATTTTTCATCGAACGATAAAAACCTCCCAAAGAAGTACTGAAATTTTTCGAAATATTCTGATTAGAACCAATCGAAAACTCGTCTGACGATTGCGGTTTTATGCCGTCTGAACTGGCAATCCAAAAATCAGTAGGAATTCCAACACTTGAAGTAGTTATCAGACTTAGGTATTGATATTGTCTGTTATAAGATCCATAAAAAGAATATTTTTCGTTTAACAGATAATTCAATAAAACTCTGGGCTGAAAATGCAAATAAGAATCACGGGATCCTGAAGTATAATAATTAACCCTAACACCTAATTCGGCGCTTAAACGATCTGTAAATCTTGGCTTTACAGTCGTAAAAACAGCCGCCTCATTGGCATTAATTGTGCTATTTTGAAAAGTATTGCTAGCATCTGTCAAATTCTCGACATTCACTTTTTGAGGCTGCAAATTATGATGTACGTATTGTATTCCCGATTCTACAGGAACATTTTCTATCTGATATTTAAGAGCATTATTAAATCCAAAATCTTTTACATACGACGAAACTCCAAATTCAATTGTTGCCTGTTCCATATTCAGTTCATTAGAATATTGACTAAAATATAGCGCATTTGACATGCTAACATTTGGAGAAATTGCAGTAACCAAAGTTGGAGAAATGGTGACGTTACTCCACTTTAAGCTAGTATTCAAAGCAAGATTTCCGTCCTCGATCTTCAACTCATCACCACTAACAAAAGCATCAACAGAAAGCAGATTATTTTTAGAAAGCTGAGAAATAAAAGTCAAATTTCCATCTGAGAAGCCATATTTCATATTCTGAACATCATTGTTTTTTGAACCGGAACGCAATAATGGCGCAACAATTTCATCAATATATGTTTTCCTTCCTGAAATGTACAAACCTGAGTTTTTACCAACAGGAGCGGCCAATGTAAGCTGCGAAGCTAAAATTCCAACATTTCCCTGGATCCCTAATTCTGAAGGTATTTTTTTATTCGGTATCAAGAGTGTAGTTGAACTCAAACGTCCTCCATATTTTGCATTCGAACTTGATTTATCAAACTCGACACCTTTAATATGATCGGTATTGTAAAAAGGGAAAATTCCCAGCAAGTGCGACATTCCATATACAGGAGTTCCATCGTACAAAATGGCATTGTGTCCCGGATCTCCACCTCTAACATACAAATATCCGTTTGCATCTCCTGAATTTTGCACTCCTGGTGTCAGCTGCAAAAGTTTTATAATATCAGTAGTTCCTAAAACGGTCGGAACTGAAGACAATTCTTTTAAATTAAAGGCTAATTTCCCCCCTGCTAAAGTCGTTATTGGGCTTTTTTTATCATTGTTTACTATAACTTCTTTCAGATGGGAAACATCTTTGTCCGGCACTATCAAAAGCACCGTATCTTTTTCGAGGTTAAGATTAATGATTTTCGTAAGATAACCCAATTGGTTGATTGCTATTTCTACATGTCCCGGCGGCAGCTGTTGCGAGAAATTACCAATAGAGTCAGACAACGTATAATATTGTTGGATCGCTGTTTTTAGAGAAATACTTGCTCCAACAAGATTCTCGTGTTCAGAAGATTTTAGATTTCCACTTATACTGACTTTAGATTGTGCAAATACATTGGAAAAACAGAATAAAAAAAGGAGGATAATTGGTTTTGGCACTTGATTTTAATAAGAAAAGTGCGAAAATAAGCAATTATAAAGTGTTTTCTAAGAGTAATTATGGTTTTATTTTTATACGCTTAACTTTCAGAATCTAACTGAAATCGCTGAATATCATTCTCTATCAACGCTTTTAATTCCTCTTCTTTTGGCATGTATAGTAAATACTGGCTTGCAAAAACACTTTTCTTATCTGCTAAAACAGAATATTTCACTATCGTTTCATCTTTTTCCGAACACAATAGAATTCCAATCGTAGGCTGATCTGATTCGCTCTTCTTTAAATCATCATACATTCGGACATACATATCAATCTGACCAATATCCTGATGAGATAGTAATCCGGTTTTTAAATCTATAATTACAAAACATTTTAAAATGTAATTATAAAAAACCAAATCAATATAAAAATCAGACGTATCCGTAACAATATGCTGTTGTCTCCCTACAAATGCAAACCCTTTTCCAAACTCCAATAAAAATTGCTGTAAATGATCTATTATAGATGTTTCTAAGCTTCGCTCAGAATTTTTAGCTTCAGCTGACAATCCTAAGAATTCAAAAATATAAGGGTCTTTTATTAAATTTTGAATAGTATCTGATTCTGCTTTGATACTTTTGTGCTCCACAACACGTTCAAATGCTAATGAATTTATTTGCCTTTGAAGCGTCCTGCTGTTCCAGTTGTTCTGAATACTTTCGTTCAGATAATAATTTATTTTTTCCTCCGAAACCAATCGCGACAGTAGTCTATAATGTGTCCAACTCAATTCGTGACGCAATGCGTCACGAATTGGAAAAACTTTGTAAAAAGCGCGCATATTTCTCAGATTACTATCATCAAACCCTTTTCCAAACTCAAGTGTAAGCTGATTAGCAAGATTCATTAAAGTAGCTTTACCATAATCAGCGCGATCTTTCCCTCTTTGTTCGTCTTCAACAATTACTCTCCCAATTTCCCAATAGGTTTCCAACAAAATAGAATTTGCCATTCTAAAGACTCGTTTACGAGACTGGAGAATAATTTCTTTTACTTCTGAAAACAACGGGGTCTGATTCGTGATCATTATCCAAATATTTAAGTCATCTAAACCTTAAAACTTACTTCAATTTATTCAGATACATGTTTACTACGTTATCCAAGCCCAGATAAAGAGCTTCTGAAATCAAAGCATGACCAATAGACACTTCTAACAATCCCGGGATATTTTGTTTGAAGAACTGAATATTATCCAAACTTAAATCGTGACCTGCATTAATCCCTAAATCCAATTCATTAGCCAGTTTTGCCGCTTCAACATAAGGATCAATTCCGTTTTTATTCCCTAAACCGTATTGATGTGCAAAAGCTTCCGTGTACAACTCAATACGATCTGTTCCTGTTTTTTTTGCTCCTTCTATAACTTCCAGCACCGGATCGACAAAAATTGAAGTTCTGATTCCGTTTCGTTGAAATTCCTGAATAACTTCCGTCAGATACGATTGATTGGCTACAGTATCCCAACCTGCAGACGAGGTAATCGCTCCAATTGCATCAGGAACCAGAGTCACCTGTGTTGGCTTACATTCTAAAACCAAATCGATAAAGTTATGCTGAGGATTTCCTTCAATATTATATTCGGTATATACAATTGCTTTTAAATCGCGGGCATCCTGATAGCGAATATGACGCTCGTCCGGACGCGGATGAATTGTGATTCCCTGGCTTCCGAAATTCTGAATATCTGTCGCAACTTTTAATAAATCAGGAACATTTCCGCCGCGTGCATTTCGCAACGTTGCAATTTTATTGATATTTACACTTAACTTTGTCATATAAATAGATAATTAATTCTGGTAACACTATATTTGTTACGACAAAAATACAAAGTAAAACGTAGCGTTTTTTGCTATTTTTTGATTATTTTGCATGAAATATCTTCAATAGATTTATGACAGAAATTACAAACTATATCACCAATGATTTCAGAGCGATTGATAGTCAGGAAACGATAGCATCGGTTCAGGACTTTTTTGCTGATTTGAGTTTTTCGCATTTTCCGGTTTTGGAAAACGGAATTTTTATTGGAAGTATCGCCGCCGATGATGTCGAAACTTTTGATACAGACAAAAAAGCCATTGACTACAAATATACCCTGGAACGTTTTTTTGCCCGAAAATCTATGATTTGGCTCGACGTTCTGGAAGTATTTGCTAAAAATCACACCAATACAATCCCGGTTCTTGACGAAAACAATGCCTATATTGGTTATTATGAAATGGAGGACATCATGAAGTTTTTTCAGGAAACTCCTTTTTTAAAAGAGCAAGGCGGCATTATAATCGTTCAAAAAGGACTTTTAGATTACTCTATGGGGCAGGTCACTCAAATTATAGAAAGCAATAATGGCAAAATCCTAGGCTGTTTTGTCTCTGAAGCTGACTTAGAAAATGTTCAGATCACCGTAAAAATTGGTGTAGGCCCCATGAATGAAATCATCCAGACTTTTAGACGATACAATTACGAAATCATATCCGAACATCAGGAAGACGCTTATATCAACAGCTTAAAAGAACGTTCTGATTACCTGGACAAATACCTTAACATATAAATTATTAATGTGTCAATAAGCAAATTAGTTAATTAGATAATCTTCGCATTGACAAATTATCTGATTAACACATTGACAAATTATCTAATTAACGAATGAAAGTAGCCATTTACGGGCAGTATTACCAAAACAGTACAGGCCCCATTATTAAAGACATTTTTATTTTTTTCAATTCCAATAATGTCGAAATGGTAATTGAAGAAGACTTTCTGAAAATGCTCTACGAAAAAGAACTCGTTAAAAAGGAATACAAGACCTTTTCTTCTTCTACTTCGTTAGACGATAGTTACGAAATGCTCATTAGTATTGGTGGTGACGGAACTATTTTAAGAGCCGCAACTCTGGTTCGCAACTCAGGAATTCCAATATTAGGCATCAACGCCGGAAGATTAGGGTTTCTGGCAACAGTTCCCAGAGAAAGTATTGATAATTTTTTACAATACATCATTGACAAAAATTACACCATCTCCGAAAGAACTTTATTAAGCTTAACCTGTGATCCTAAAAATGACACCATCGAAGACGATTTAAACTTTGCAATGAACGAAGTCACTGTTAGCCGAAAAGACACCACGTCTATGATTACAGTTGAAACGTATCTAAACAATGAATATTTAAATTCATACTGGGCAGATGGCCTAATCATTTCAACGCCAACTGGCTCAACAGGGTATTCCTTAAGCTGCGGCGGTCCTATTCTGACCCCAAATGTTGAAAGCTTGGTAATTACTCCTATTGCACCGCACAATTTAAACGCTAGACCATTGGTTATCCCGGACAATACCGAAATCAAACTTCGCGTTACCGGAAGAGAAGACCAGTATTTAGTTTCTTTAGATTCCCGAATCACCTCTGTAAAAAATGATTCTGTTCTAAAAATTAAAAAAACCGATTTCAAAATAAAAATGGTGGAAATACCGGGCGAAACTTTCCTGAAAACACTGAGAAAAAAACTGCTCTGGGGAGAAGACAAGAGAAATTAAGCGGTTTTCTGAATTACCACTATACGATAATACTACATTTTCCCGTTCTGCATATAGCGAATCATCACCAAATAGCTCAAAATCATATTGTAAATTGAAAAAAAAGCACATTTAGCTAAACAAACTTTGATTCGAATCGATAATTATTATATTTGCACGCAATTTTGAATTAAATGAAGAAAATTTTTAATTTATTGTTATGTTTATTCCCCTTTATCACACTAAATGCTCAAATTAATGAGATTGGTGTTTTTTTAGGTGGAAGTAACTTTGTAGGAGATGTAGGCAAAACTACCTATGTTGCACCGGAAAAACTGGCTTTTGGTGTATTGTACAAATGGAACAAAAGTCCGCGTCACTCCTATCGATTCTCGTATACACAATCAACCGTTACAGGAAACGATTTCGATTCATCTGAAACAGGAAGAAACAGAAGAGGCTATAGCTTTAAAAATAATGTAAAAGAACTTTCGGCTGGTCTGGAATTCAATTTTTTCGACTTCAATCTGCATGATTATCACAGAAAAGTAACTCCGTATATTTTCTCTGGACTTAACTTTTTTATGTACGACAAATTGTATCGCTTTACATCAAGTCCAACCGTAACACAATCCATAAGTTCAAGTTCGTTTGCCATACCTATTATATTAGGTATAAAATCAAACATAACACCAAGTATTGTTCTGGGAGCTGAAGTTGGAGCACGATATACTTTTACAGATGCTATGGACTCCAGCAATCCAAATACAAAAAACACAAACATATTACAGTTTGGAAATTTAAATAATAATGATTGGTATGTCTTCTCTGGTATTACTTTAACGTATACCTTTGGAGAAAAACCTTGCTATTGCGCAGAATAATAAAAATGAATTTACTAGAATCAATAGATAAAACAAATTTACCTCAACATCTGGCCATTATTATGGACGGGAATGGCCGTTGGGCAAAACAACAAGGTTTTTTAAGAGCATTTGGTCACGAAAACGGAACAAAATCTGTAAAAAACACCATAAAAACATGTGCCAAACTTGGTATTGAATACCTGACGCTATATGCTTTTTCGACAGAAAACTGGAATCGTCCGAAACTGGAAGTCGAAGCACTTATGAAAATTTTAATCAATTCCTTAAAAAAAGAACTTGGGACCCTACAGGAAAACAACATCAAACTTAATGCTATAGGGAACCTTGAAAAATTACCAAAATCAGCTCAAAAAGAGTTGTTGGATGTAATAGAAAAGACCAAAAATAACACCCGTTTGACCTTAACTTTAGCATTAAGTTACGGATCAAGAGAAGAATTGGTACAAGCCGTTAGAATCATCAGTGATAAAGTTAAAAATAATATAATTTCAATAGACTCTATTGACGATTCAATTATAAATGAGCATCTTTACACGCAAAATTTACCTGACGTAGATTTATTAATAAGAACAAGTGGAGAGCATAGAATAAGTAATTTTTTGCTATGGCAAATCGCCTATGCAGAACTATATTTTACTAATGTCTTATGGCCAGACTTTAAAGACCAAGATTTATATGAGGCTATTATTAGTTATCAAAAAAGAGAACGTAGATTTGGAAAAACCAGTGAACAAATTAAATAATTTTTTAGTGTTGCAAAAAAGAATACAAATAGTCTTTACCCTACTTCTTTTGGGTAGTTTTTCACAAATTAAAGCGCAGGAAAGAGTTCCTTTTGATCAGGGGAAAAAATATATTCTTGCCAAAGTTTCTGTTGTTGGTAAAATAAGCTTTAACGAACAAACAGTTGTTACATTTTCAGGTCTTCAAAAAGGACAGGAAATTGCCGTTCCGGGTGAAGAAATTAGTGGTGCTATTAAAAAATTAGGCAAACTTGGCCTTTTTGACGAAATCTCTTTTTATGTTAACAAAATCGACAACGACAGTATCTATTTGGATCTGAACATTGTCGAACTCCCTAAATTAAACGAAGTTAAATTCGTTGGGATCAAAAAAAATAAAATCGAAGGCTTAATTAAGGACAATAATCTGACCAAAAACAAAATTGTCAACGAAAACTTAATCACGACAACTAAAAATTATATTGAAAATAAATATAAAAAAGAAGGGTTCTACAACACTAAAGTTACTATTACCAATACTCCTGATAGTACTGCAGGTAATCATGTAAACATGCTTGTACGGGTAGATAAAGGAGATAAGGTCAAGATTAGCAGTATCGATTTCATCGGAAACAAACAGCTTAGCGGAAATCAGTTGCGAGCTGCTATGAAAGATACCAAACAAAAGAACATACTCCGTATCTTAAAATCTTCTAAATTCATCCCTGAAAAATACAAAACTGACTTAGAAAAAGTCGTTGCCGCTTATAAAGAAAAGGGATATCGTGATGCCCGTATTATTTCTGATTCTGTTAAATACGACAAGAAGAAAAATATGCTGGCCATCAAAATTAATGTGGAAGAAGGAAACAAATACTACTTCGGAAATATTAAATTCTTAGGAAATACAGTCTATTCAGATCAATTATTAAACCGTTATTTAGGAATCAAAAAAGGCGAAACTTACAACGGTGTTTTACTGGAAAAACGTATTGCCGACAAGACAAAACCTGATGCTGAAGACATCACAAACTTATACCAAAACAACGGTTATTTATTCTCTAACATTAATGCTGTAGAGGTAAAAACAGTAAACGACACCATCGATTTTGAGATCAGAGTTACAGAAGGTCCAATCGCATACTTCAACAAAATATCGGTTGTAGGAAATGATAAAACAAACGACCACGTTATTTATCGTGAATTAAGAACTAAACCGGGAGAAAAATACAGTAAAGAACAGTTAGTTCGAACAATTCGTGAAATTGGACAATTAGGATTCTTTGATCCTGAAGCCATTGATCCAAAATTCAAAAATGTTGATGCTGCAGCAGGAACTGTAGACATTGAATACCATGTTGTAGAAAAAGGATCCAGCCAGGTAGAACTTCAGGGAGGTTACGGTGGTGGAGGTTTCATTGGAACCCTTGGATTATCATTTAACAACTTCTCAGCAAGAAACCTGTTTAATAAAGAATCTTACAAACCATTACCAATGGGTGACGGTCAAAAAGTAGCACTTCGTTTACAGGGAAGTACTTATTTCCAAACCTATAGTGTGTCATTTTCAGAACCATGGTTTGGAGGAAAGAAACCGGTACAATTTAGTTCTTCTATTTCATACAGTAAGCAATTCCTAAACAATTTCGCTACCAGAAATGTTGACAAAAGCAAAAGTTTCAACATCTTGACCTTGCAGGTTGGTTTAGCTAAAAGACTTACTGTGCCGGACGATTACTTCGTATTATCACAGTCTGTAAGTTACCAACATTATGATTTGAACAATTATAACACAGGATTGTTTACCTTTGGTAACGGAGCATCAAGAAACTTAGCGTATACTATTGGACTTTCAAGAAGCAATAAAGGGGTTAACCCAATATTTCCAACCTATGGTTCAGACTTTAGTATTTCTGCAAAAGTAACTCCTCCCTATTCATTGTTTAACGGAATTAATTACGGTGATCTAAAAAATCAAAAAGAATATAAAACACAATACACAGGAGATCCAAGATCTGGTGCAGATGGCAAGCCGATGAATACCGGAGATTATACCAAAACGGAAATCATAAACGGACAAGCAGGAGTTGTAAGTGTTGGTTCTGATTACGCAAGTGCAGATGTTGACCAGGGGAAAGTGGATCAAAAAAGATATAATTGGCTGGAATATTATAAAATTAAATTCAAAGGAGAGTGGTTTACCAAACTTTATGGTAAATTAGTAATGCGAACTTTAACAGAGTTTGGATTCCTTGGAGCATACAACCAGGAAAGAGGAGTGGTACCATTTGAGCGTTTCTATTTAGGTGGAGACGGAATGGCAAACTACTCGATGGATGGTAGAGAAACGGTACAGTTGAGAGGTTATGAAAACAACTCTTTAACTCCGGTAAATGCAAATGGAGAACAGATTGGAGCCACAATCTATAACAAATTCTCTATGGAGTTACGTTATCCGATTACATTAAAAGCTTCTGCATCGATTTATGCATTGGCGTTTTTAGAAGCTGGTTCATCATACCCAACTTTTAAAGCTTATAACCCATTTGATTTGAACCGTTCTGCGGGTGTTGGTCTACGTGTATTCATGCCGGCATTTGGATTATTGGGTATTGACTGGGGTTACGGTTTCGATCCTCAACCAGGAGAAACTAAGGCACATGGTAAAGAGATTCACTTTATCATCGGGCAACAATTCTAAAAAAACAATAGTTGGTTAAAAATTTTCAAATAAAGTAATGTTATGAGAAGACAATTTTTATTTATATTTTTAGCCCTGATTGTAGCAAATACAAGTCAGGCTCAAACAAGAACGACAAGGATTGGCTACATCGATATGGAGTATATTTTGGAAAATGTTTCCGATTACAAAGAAGCTAAGGCTCAATTAGAGTTAAAGGCCCAAAAGTGGAAACAGGAAATAGAGACCAAAAAACTGGACATCAATAATCTTAAAGAAAGCCTTAAAGCCGAAAGAGCTTTACTGACAAAAGAGCTTATTGATGAGAAAGAAACCGAGATTAAATTTCTCGAAACTGAAATGATGGATTATCAACAAAAGCAATTTGGTGTTGACGGAAATCTGATGCATCAGAAAGCAGGTTTGGCAAAGCCAATACAAGACCAGGTTTTTACTGCAGTTCAGGATATTGCTGAAGCAAAAAATTACGACTTTGTCTTTGACAAATCATCTGATTTAACAATGCTTTTTAGTAATAAGAAATTTGACATCAGCGATCAGGTAATCCGTATTTTAAACCGTACGGACAAACGTGAGCAGCTGACTAAAAAACAATTAAAAGATCAGGAAGCCAAAGAAAAACTGGAAAATGCAATTGATGAAAATCCAGCAATGGCGGACCGACAAAAAGCTCTTGATGACAAAAAAGCAGCCAGAGCAAAACTAATTGAAGACAGAAGACTTGAGCAGGAAGCCAAGAAAAAAGAATACGAAGACAGAAGAAAAGCATTAGCCGCCGAAAGGGATGCTAAAAAAAATGGCACGGTTTCTGAACCTGCCAAAACAGAGCCTGCTAAAACGGATGGCACAACAGCTAAACCAGCTGCTGTCACACCAACCGAAGGAACAGCACCGGCTCAGCCTGCTGTAAATAAAGCTGAAGAAAGGCAAAAGCTTTACGAACAGCGCAAAAAAGAATTAGAAGAAAGAAGAAAGAAAATTTTAGAAGAAAGAGAAGCGGCGAAAAAAGCAAAAGAAGCCGAAACACAAAAAACAAATACGACCAATAATTAATTAATATTTTTAAAAATGATGAAACAAATCAAAACTTTACTAATTGCTGCAATACTAGTTTTAGGAGCAAGTAACACGATGAACGCGCAAGCTAAGGTAGCTCACGTTGATGTTAGCGAGATTATGTCGAAAATGCCTGCAATGCTAGACGCTCAAAACCAACTGCAAAAATTAAGTGGTACATATGATGCTGAATACAAAAAAATGGTTGACGAATATCAAGTAAAAATCAAAAAATACGAAGGTGAAGCTGCAACTGTAACTGATGCTGTAAACGGAGAACGTTCTAAAGAAGTTCAGGACATGCAAAAAAGAATTGTTGACTACAGAGACAACGCTCAAAAAGAATTACAACAAAAAGAAACTGACATCGTAAAACCATTAATGGAAAAAGTAAAAGCTTCTATCCAAAAAGTTGGAAAAGCTAAAGGTTTCCAATACATTTTAGACGGTTCTACTTTATTATTAGCTGATGGTCCAAACATTACTGCTGATGTAAAAAAAGATTTAGGATTCTAATAAACGAATTCCTTACATAAAAAACGGTCCGTACACTTTAAAGTACGGACCGTTTTTTTATGCATCTCCCCGAAATAGGATAAATGCTTCTCTTTTGAGATCAGGCTTGCACCCTTTCAGGGCTTTACAATGATTATTCTTATTGATAGTGCGTTGCACTATGCTATTGCTGAGGCTCTTTCAGAGCAATAATAAAGGCTGAAAGCCTATAATCACAAACATGGTGCAACGCACTATGAACTAAGTTAAGTGTGAGTAATGCCCTGAAAGGGCAAAAGCATATAGAGTCTATAAAGGTCTTTACCCAAAAAAAACTTTGTAAAGACAATATCAAATTAAACAAGAGCCTTTCTTTGTGATTAGGCTTTCGCCCCTTCAGGGCTTTTACAATGATTACTCTTATTGATAGTGCGCTGCACTATGCTGTTGCTGGGGCTCTTTCAGAGCAATCGCCTTCAAATAATTCAATCTGAGAGTCAAACCGTAAACCAAATGCTTTTTACAAAGGATTCTGGAAAACTTCTCTTCCAATCACTCCAAAATCTAACTCCCAATCCACAAAAACATAACGAACCTTGCCGAAATCTTCGCGCTCTTTGCGGTTAAACTGTCACAATTCGACTCAAGTTAAAATGCCGTTAAAAACAAAAACATTCAAAGATTTCCTTTCAATTGGGATATGCATTTATATCAAAAAACATTAAATTTGTCCTATGACAAACAACAATCCTATAGGCGTTTTTGATTCCGGTATTGGAGGGACTTCCATCTGGAACGCCATTCATGATCTGCTTCCTAACGAGAAGACTATTTATTTAGCCGATAGCAAAAATGCTCCTTACGGTCAAAGAACAAAAGAAGAGATTGTTGCTCTAAGTAAAAAAAATGTAGATTTTTTACTGGAACAAAACTGTAAACTGATCGTGGTTGCCTGCAATACTGCTACTACCAATGCGATTCGCGAGCTTCGCGCTGATTATGATATTCCCTTTATCGGAATTGAACCGGCAATTAAACCGGCTGCCAACAATTCGAAAACCCAGGTTATTGGAATTTTGGCCACGCAAGGAACACTGAACAGCGAACTGTTCAATAAAACAGCTGAGATGTTTCAGCATACCACTATTATCGAACAAGTAGGTCACGGGCTCGTTCAGCTTATTGAAGACGGGAACTTATATTCTCCGGAAATGACTCAGTTACTGGAATCCTATTTACGCCCTATGATTGATGCCAATATCGATTATCTTGTTCTGGGATGCAGTCACTACCCTTACCTGATTCCTCAAATCAAAAAGATACTTCCGGAACACATTCACATTATCGATTCAGGAGAAGCGGTTGCCAGACAAACACAAAATATCCTGCGAGAAACCGTTGGTTTTACTGCCAATCCGAAAAGCGAACCCGTATTTTATGTCAATTCAAATCCCGAGGTTTTAAAATCTATTTTAGACCATAAATACCCTGTTATCGAGAAGGATTTTTAATTCGTTACTCAAATTTTCGCTTAACGAACCAAATTCCGTCCAAGGATAAATTAAGGGATATTTTATGATAATTTTCTTTGATCAGGTTATCCGAAACCCTTCCTCTTTGTCCGTACGAATAGGAAATATTTAAAGACGAATAGGTGTTTTCCAGAGGTAAATTAAGCCCTATTGAAATTGCGGCATTATGGATTCTTTTGCCATCAATTTCCAGATAACCGGTGTCAAAGTTTGCACCGGCGGCATACTGAACCCTATCCCAATATTTACGAATATTTTTCCTTCCACTGTATGTGAATCCCAGGGCAAACCGATCCTGATTTACGAAATTGCCGTACAATTCAGATTGATTGGTACTGCCCCACAAGCTTTTTTCGTAATCCAGCGTCATGTTTAAGTTGTTCTTAAAGCGTTTACTGATCCCGATACCCATTTCTAAAGGCATATAATAATCGTCTGTGCCTGAAGCCACATCAGACTCTATAGTTGTGACAACATCATCGGCAATAGTTTGAACGGTTTGCACTTTGGATGCTCTAATCTGGGTCGGCACTTTAAATGTTGTCGCAATGGTAAGAGTAGAATCCACCTGGTACTGCGCACCTACTGTTGCCCGAAGACCATTGTAATGTGTCTTTTTCTGAATACTTGTAATGGAATTCATAATTAAGAAGCTTCTGTTGTCTTTTGTATTTCCAAACAATACAGAGGCCGAAGCTCCAACAGACCATTTCTTACCAAATCGGTAGCCGTAAGACAAATCCAGATTATTTAATCCTCCGGAACCAGTCGCCGTTAGATAGTAAAAATCCTGGCTGTTTTCGATCGGTAATTTTAAATTCGAGATTTTAAAAGTAGCACTTGAATACGGGCGTATTGCGATACTAAATCCTGAGTTTTTAGTCACCGGAAAAGCAAAAGCCAAATGGGAAAACTGAAAATTATTGCGGCTTTCACTTCTTGAACTGCTTTGATAAGTAGTCGAAATAGCTTTTCCTCCAATATCAAACATAAAATGATTCTGCGGCAAATATCCCAGTGATGCCGGATTTAGATTGTTGATAAAAGTGGCAGAAGGCAAAGCAATTCCTGAAGACCCAATAGAAGGAATGTTTCCAAAATCAGAATCGTACACACTTCCTAAACCATACAGCGAGTAGGGAGAACTTGAAATACTTTGAGAAAACGACGTTAGCGACATCAAAATGAGGCAGCTTAAACAGGCAATTTTACTTTTCATTTAATAAGAGATATAATAAATTTTAAGCAGGAGCTTATTGTTCAAATGTTTCTGATCGCCTAAAACAATCCGGTTAACTGTCTTAGAAATCCCTGGCAAAGTGAGGATAAGAGAAGATCTGGAACTAGATTGCTTCAGCATTTCTTTCTGCAGAAAATAACCAATTGGGACCGAGTATCCAACATTCTCATTGAATTCATCCTTCTTTTTGTTCAGAATACCAAATACTGCCGTTCCGGCCGAATTGACCAACGAAGTACTGATCCGGTTTAAATTATCGCTAACATAAACTTTTAAAGAATCTTCCAGCGGATATTTTTCTGAATACGTATTGTTTACAGGCTTTAAAAACAATTGCGCATCTACAATCGCACCATTAGCCGAAATACGTTTCAATTGTTTGATGTTCGGGAAATCAATCCGACAGGCAACTCCGGTACCGGACTGAATAAATCCCTGACGATTGGTTAATGCACTGGACAGCTTGCTATTCGAGGCAGGCAGATTTTGAATTATAGTTCCTGTTTTATCTAACGAGACTGCATTAAATTGCTTTTGTGCATCCGAAATCTTAAAATCTAAGATATATGGAACTTCTTCCGTATTCGCCTGATATTTGGAATAATACAGCCGTACCTTACTCGACGCAACATGAAAGCCAATAACGTTTGCTGAATTCGAAACAGAGGGAACCAGAACAAGTCCTTTTAAATATTCGCTGAAACTATCAAAATCTGTGATTTCTCTCTTTTTTAGTTTCTGAAAAAGAGCGACTCCAAAAGCATTGTCCATCTTAAGACTAATCGAATCTTTCCCTACTGGCCTGGGTTTGTATGAAATGGTCCCCAGACTTTCATCACTATAACTTAAAACCGAATTATTGTAAAAATTCTTATCGTTTATGTTTGGTTTTACTTTTTGATTTAAACGATGAATATTGAAGGTCTGTACTCTAGTGGTATCTCCGTAATAATATTTATCATATTTCAAAATCATCGAAATAGAATCAAAAACATAATTGGTGGATTCTGTATCAGATCCGTCATTTTTTAAAGAATAAGAATCGGAAGCCAACTGAAAATAACTGTTCGATTTCACTTTTCCATAAATAGGATCTTCATAATTTCCAATTAAAATACGGTTTTTCCCGGAGGTAATCAAAGAGTCAAAATTTATAGTTGACATCTCCACAGTCATCGTATCAATCAAAATAACTTTATTGCCCACGGCCAGATAATCAGACCCCACTACAAACTCACCCGTATCCGAATCGGTTCCGCATGAAAACAGAGTCATCGCCAAAAATAACATTCCTATGTACTTGTGCATATTCTAATTTTTTGAACAAATATAAATGGCACTCTTTCGCGACACATCATAACATATACCGTCATGCTTTTTTACACTATAAACAGCCAAAAAATATCTATAACAGATCTACATCATCAAATACCTCGTTCGGCTTTGAAATCGGCTGTTTAGTCTATCAAAAATCGCCATACATATATCTTCTTTTTTTTAAAACCACTAGCCTCCTACTTTTGAACCAATAAATAAGTAATGAAAATAAGAATACTAATTCGTTCGTTTTTTTTGATTTCGTTTTTCAGTATGGAAGCTCAGGAGACTATTGGCATTAACCTGGATTTAAAAACAGAGCCAACTGCAAAAGCTGATTTTACAGAAAGTAGTATTGTTCTATCCTACAGCAAAAAGACTGATACTAAAAACAAAATAACAAACACGTTAGCGTATTCGAATTTAAACGTGAATTACGAAGCAGGCAGCTACAAAACACAGGAGAACCAGGAGCATTTCAATCAGATTAAAAACAATTTTAAAATTTCACATGATTTCTCCAATACATTTAATATGAGTTTTTCGATTGTTCCCACAGTAAATTTTCAAAGCAGTCCGGGTCTGGATGACACTTCTCTTTTGGGAAGTTTGGAAATGAGTCAGCAGTTCAATTCAAAAGCCAGACTTACAATTGGAATTTCGAGATCAGCTGTACTGGGTAATCCTAAGTTCTTACCTGTAGTGTCTTTCAATTATAAATTCAGCAATGAAAGCAGTTTGCTAATTGGCTTCCCGGATTCAAAGATTTCGTACTCCAATAATATTCGCAACACTTTTAATCTGACCAATAGCTTCAACGGTAATTTTTATCATCTGGATGAGGCAAAACAAGCAATTGATAACGCAGCGAAAGCTACGCTGTCGCAAATGACTACAGCATTCGAATATGAAAGAAATGTAGACAAGAACTGGTTTCTAAATTTTAAGGCCGGCTATGATTTTGACAAGAAATACAGTAGAACAGACAAAGACAATCATAGAGTTTATGATTTTAATACCGGTAACAGTTATGTCTTAGGAATTGGCATCAAATACAAACAATAAATAAACTTAATACATTATGAATAATTTAAAAAAAGGAATACTATTCGCGACGCTGTTTTCTGGTCTCTTTTTTATAAGCTGCAGCAATGACAGCAGCGAGGAGCTAATAGGAAACTGGGTTAAAAAATCGGCATTCGACGGACCCGCAAGATCCAGTGCGACCAGTTTTGTCATTGGCGATTTTGCTTATGTCGCAACAGGTTATACCGGAGATGTTTATCTGAAAGATTTATGGTCGTATAATTCAACGGGAGATTACTGGGAACAAAAAGCGGATCTTCCGGGTATTGGAAGAAGTTCTGCCTCGGCTTTTGCCTTAAATCAAAAAGGATATATTGGTTTGGGTTATGACGGAACTAATAAATTAAAAGATTTTTATCAGTACGATCCCAGCAGCAATACCTGGGTCCAAAAGACTGATTTTGCCGGAACAGGCCGCTACGCAGCGGTAGGTTTTCAGGCGGGTGGAAAAGCCTATTTTGGAACCGGTTATGATGGAAATTACCTGAAAGATTTCTATCAGTACAACGATCAAGCCAATAGCTGGACGCTTGTAAATGGTTTTAGCGGAAATAAAAGACGTAATGCCACTGCTTTTGTAATTGCCGATAAAGTTTATTTGGGAACGGGAATTAATAACGGAGTATATCAGGAGGATTTTTGGGAATTTGATCCCGTGACTGAGGCATGGACCAGAAAACGAGACATTGATAAAGATACTGAAGACGACAGCTCCTACAATGATGATTATGCTGTTGTTCGCTCAAATGCCTCTGCTTTTGCCATGAATGGTTTGGGATATGTTGTAGGAGGAGATAACATCAAAACCATCTGGGAATATAACCCCACCACGGATTTATGGGCAGAAAAAACACCTATGGAAGGGGCGACCAGAACAGATGCCGTTGGCTTTGCCATCAACAATCGTGGTTTTTATATGCTGGGAAGAACGGGTTCAACCTATTTTGATGATGCGTGGGAATTTAAACCGTTAGAAGCACAAACAAGTAATGACAACTAAAATAAAAATACCGTTCTTCTGGAGTAAAATCCGCAAGAATGTATTGCTTATGGCACTTATTTTACAATTTTTAGCCTGTGCGAAAAAGGAACCTTTTACGATCGAAGCCTTCAAAACTACGTCAGGTTGGGGTTATTCGATTGCTTTAAAGGATAAAATCATTATCAAGCAGGCTATTATTCCGGTCATAAACGACTCTAAAAGCTTTAGTACAAAAAGTGATGCTCTAAAAATGGCTCAGCTGGTAGTAACCAGACTCCATCAAAATAGATCCCCCACAATAACCAAAAATGACTTAATTTTATTAAAAATAAAATTATAAATGACAGTAGATACGATTAGAAATACCAGTTCAAACAAAATTCTATTTCATGGTATCATTTGGATTTTCTTTATTCTGACTTCATTAATTCAATTTTATGAAAGTCCGTTTAAAGTTAGTCCTGATTTTTATGTGCAGTGGGGTACCGGAATTGTTTTGTTTTATCTGAACTATTTTTATCTGGTTCCTGTTTTGCTGTTGGAAAAAAAGTACTGGCTGTACTTTGTGTTTGTATCTGCCCTGATTTTACTTTTTATGGTTATCAGACTCAATTATTTTATTCCTGATTTTGCTCAGACACGAGTCGTAAAAGCTTTACCGCCGCCGGAAGTTCTTAAACTGATCCATAAAGGCGGGAGACTAAAGACTTTTGTGGCTACAAAACAGCCCTTATTTTTTAAAATCGGTCCCTCTTTTTTTTATATTTTGATCATTACCATTAGTGCAGTTATCAGAACACTGACCGAATTTTACAACAATCAGCAAAACAAATTAATCGCCGAAACACACCGAACCAATACAGAGTTGATCTATCTGCGCAAACAAACCAATCCGCATTTTTTATTCAATTCATTAAATAGTATTTATTCTCTGGCACACAAAAAATCAGATTTAGTTCCGGATGCGATCGTTACCTTATCAGAATTGATGCGCTATATGCTGTATGAAACCGATAACAAAACGGTCGATTTAGAAAAAGAAATCAATTACATCCAGAACTACATTGAATTGCAAAAACTCAGATTAAACAATATTGAAGACATCGTAATCAATGTTCATGGAGACACCAGAAACAAATTTATTGAACCTTTATTATTGATTTCCTTTGTCGAAAATGCGTTCAAATACGGAACCGATTACAAAGGTGCTGCTCACGTAAAAATTAAAATATTCATTCTAAACAGCAGTCTGGATTTCTGGATTGAAAATACGATTGAAGACTATAGTAAAGATCCTGACAACTCAGGAATTGGACTGGTCAACATTCAAAACCGACTGGATCTACTTTATCCCAATGCGCATAAACTTGATATCACACAAGACGACGAATTTTTTCGCGTGCATTTGAATTTGGAATTGGATAAAATTCAAACCGCGATAGATTAAACCTTTTTACATAAGGTTACTTTGTTATAAAAGCCAAAAGTTCTTCTACGTATTTTTATGATAATTTTAAAACTTATTTTATTGGTTAAAAAGTACTTTTGGCGCTAAACAAAACTTTAAAACTAAAACTTCAACAGATGAAATGTGTAATTATAGACGATGAACCTTTAGCAGTTGAATTGCTGGAAGATTTTGTTCAAAAAGTAGATTCTCTCGAATTGATCCATACTTTTAACAATGCCATTGATGCCATTTCTTTCATCAATCAAAACAATGTTGATTTGATTTTTCTGGACATCCAGATGCCGCATTTCTCAGGAATCGATTTCTTAAATACGATCGAGAAAAAACCATTGGTTATTTTCACAACTGCTTTTTCTGATTATGCTGTTGAAGGTTTCAACCTCGGAGCAGTCGATTATTTGGTCAAACCCATTCCGTTTCACCGGTTTTTAAAATCGGTCGTGCGGGCACAGCAGGTATTAAATCCGACCACAACAGTTCAGGTTATTTCAGAACACACTACTTCGCCGGAACTGGAACAGGATTTTATGTTCGTAAGAGCGGAGTACGAAAATGTAAAAATGAATTTCTCTGACATTCTATTTATTGAAGGACTAAAAGATTACGTAAAAATTTATACTATTGATAACAAATTTACTCTCACACTAATCAGTTTAATTAAGCTTGAAAATCTGCTTTCGAACAAAGGTTTTTCCCGAATTCACCGCTCTTATATCATCAATATAAAACACGTGAAATCCATTCAGAAGAATAAAGTTTTGATTAGTGATAAACGTATTCCTATTAGTGAAAGCTATAAGACTTCTTTCTTCGAAAGAATCAACCTTTAGATTAAATTTCAAAAATAAAATTCCAAATTCCAAAAGTGTCAAACCTTGGAATTTGGAATTTTATTTTTGAAATTTTTATTTTTATTCTTCGTTTTTAAACCAGCCGGAATACATGACGTAATTGTTTGAAATACGCTCAATTTCGCCTGCAAAATCAGACTGATCAATATCTTTTACTTTTTTAGCCGGGACACCTGCATAAATACTTCCTGAAGTTATGACCGTATTCTGAGTAACGACAGCACCGGCTGCAATAATCGAGTTGCTTTCAACCACACAATTATCCATAACAATAGCCCCCATACCAATCAAAACATTATCGTGAATCGTGCAGCCGTGAACAATGGCATTGTGTCCTATGGAAACATTGCTGCCTATAATAGTAGGGTGTTTTTGATACGTACAATGGATGATAGCACCATCCTGAATGTTCACCTTATTTCCAATAGTAATGAAGTTAACATCACCACGAATAACGGCATTAAACCAAACACTGCAGGAATCTCCAAAAGTCACATCGCCTACAATTGTAGCATTTTCGGCCACGTAACAATCTTCTGGAATCAAAGGTGTTTTTCCGTTTACAGATTTAATCAGCATAATAAATTTTTAATTAATGGCAGGGCAATTACAGTCGTAACGTTCCTTTTTACAAAATAAATTGATTCCCAGTGTAATTTGGTGGTAACCACCCGTATCAAATTTCACATCACCGGTAACCTGAGAGTAGGTATAGGCAAACATGAAATTTTTATAATTCACCCCAACGATTGGCGTGATATACTGTAGTTTTTGCGCAGCTACTCCACTATTAGTGCCGTACTGGGTACCATTAAAACCTTTTCGATAAGACAAGGCAGCCCAAAGACTTCCAAAATCCATATTTTTATAAGCCTTAAGGTTTAAATCGATAGTCTTTTCTTTTGTTTTATCGAACACCTGAAACAATACAGATGGCTCCCAGGTCACTTTACTTCTTTTTCCAAAAACATATCCCGCGCTTAAAAGAAGCTTTCTCAGATTATTACTTTCATATTCGGTGTACAATTCTCTTCGGGTTTCCAGAACGCCCTGAACTGTTGCATGGGCATAAAAATCAAGATAGTTGTACGATGCTCCAATATCTAAATTAAAGTACGAATCTTTTTGAATAGAACCAAAAACGATAGGGTCAAAAGTAGTTCCAAATTTAGTTTCATCCAATTGACTCTGAATCACTCCCCCACTAATACCAAATGAAAGCTGATTTAAATCGAGTTCATCTCTGGAAAACAAGATATGATGAGCATAGGTAAGTTTTACCCCTTTTTGAGAATGGTAACCGTTTTTATCGTTAAAAATAATAATCCCGGCTCCTGAACGCTCTCCTATCCTGCCATTAAAAGTCAGGGTTTGCAAAGACGGAGCATCCTCCTGACCAAACCACTGTTTTCGGGCAGTCAATCTAATTTTGGCACAATTTGCCGCTCCCGCCATAGACGGATGAATGAGGTAATAATTATCTGACAAATAATCCGAATAAACTGGTATCCCTTCTTGTGAGTAAGAGTAGGTTGATACAATTAAAAAAAACAATAAAACTCTGATTCTAAACTTCATAAAAACATCATATTGATCTAATAAATTTGAGGCGCCACAAATTTAATAAGATTTATTGGAAAAGAGTCTTAATTCTTTTATTAAAAAATCAAATAGTAGGTATTAGCAAAAAATAACTTTACTAAATTTGTAAAAAATTACAACTCATGACAAAAATCACCATAAAAGAAACTCAAAATCCAACAATCTTAAAGTTCGAATTTGAAGATTTTATTACTCAAAATCAAAGTTTCGAATTCAAAAATATTGACGAAGCACAAGCCTCCCCTTTAGCACAGCAATTGTTTTATTTACCGTTTGTAAAAACCGTTTATATTTCAGGAAACTTTATCGCCATCGAAAGATATAGTATTGTAGAATGGGAGGATGTAAAAGATGCCGTTGCCGAACAAATTACTGCATTTGTAGACAAAGGTGGCGTAATCATTAATGCCGATGAAACCAAAGCTAAAAAACAGCCGATCACCGTTTATGGAGAAACAACTCCAAATCCTGCAGCTCTAAAATTTGTGGTGAGCAGAATGCTGACAAGAAATGCGGTTGAATATAAAAATATCGATCAGACTGCTTCTTCTCCACTGGCCAAAGAGTTGTTCAAATTCCCGTATGTAAAAGAAGTTTTTATTGATGAAAATTATATTTCGGTAACCAAATACGACATCAACGACTGGCAGGAAATCACACTTGAAGTACGAACTTTTATCAAGCAGTTTATCGAAAACGGAGGAACTGTTTTAGATGAAAGTCTAATTGAAGTGGCTACAAAAAATGATATCACAAAAGACGAAGCATTTGACAAACTGGATGTTACTTCGCAACAAATCATTAACATTCTTGAAGAATATGTAAAACCGGCAGTTGCTGCTGACGGTGGAAATATTGCTTTTGATTCTTATAATGAAGAGGACAAAACGGTAAAAGTAATTCTACAAGGAGCTTGTAGTGGCTGCCCGTCTTCAACTTTTACTTTAAAAAGCGGAATCGAAAATATGCTAAAAAGCATGTTAAATGACGAAGCCATAAAAGTAGAGGCTGTAAACGCTTAATTTTTTATCCTTTATAAAATACCGAAAGCGTCTGTCATTGGCAGGCGCTTTTTTAATTAAAACATATATCTCACTAATTATCAGCAAATTATTAATCAAATAACGCTGTACTATTTTAAAAATAGTTAATATTGTATTCTAAACCAATCAATATCAAGACTATGGGATTATCTTCATTCTTTAAGAACTTATTTGGCACAGCCAAAGATTCTGCTACTGATCTGGCACATCAGGCCGAAACCACTTTTGAACAAGCCAAAGAGGCCGCTGCTCCTTATATTGATAAAGCAGAAACCTTCGCCGAAGAAACTTTCGCAAAAGCCAAAGAAGCATCAGAACCGCTGATTGAAACAGCAACGGATTATGCGCATCAGGCGAAAGATATTGTTAGCGAGTATGTTGAAAAAGCATCTGATTCTATAAGCGATGTAATTGATTCTGTAAAAGAAAAAACCACCGAACTAACCGGAGAAACTAAAGCAATTGTTTCAGAAACCGTAACGGATAGCAGCGAAAAAACGGTTACTAAAGCTGATGATGTTATTGATGGGACTACCAACAAGGAATAAAACTCCTTTTTCTTATACCGGGAAATATTTTTATATTTGCAAAACTAATATACCTTCTCTTTGGGAAGGTTTTTTTATTCTAAAAATATGTACAATTCAGAACAGATTAGCAATTATGCTGCTAAATTTATTAACGTATTAATTGATTATTCTCCAAAATTAATCTCGGCATTCATCATTTTATTTGTCGGAATCTATGCCATCCGATTAATCAGCAGAATCATCACAAAAATAATGATCCAAAGAAATCTGGATCCCACATTGACCCGATTCCTCTCTGACATATTGATTTGGGCACTTCGAATTTTATTGTTTGTGACCTTTATTTCAAAATTGGGTATCGAAACCTCCTCTTTTGTTGCCATATTAGGAGCGATGGGTCTTGCCGTAGGTTTGTCTTTACAGGGCTCTCTATCCAATTTTGCAGGAGGAATGTTAATTATCGTATTCAAACCTTTCAAAGTAGGCGATACGATTGAAACACAAGGTGGAGTTATTGCAACAGTTGTAGAAATTCAGATTTTTGTAACCAAGATGTTAACCGCTAACAATCAAACTGTTTTTGTTCCAAATGGAGCTTTATCAAACGGTACCATTATCAATTATTCAATGCAAGGAGAACGAAGAGCCGATTTGACTTTTGCGGTTTCGTATGATTCTGATATAAAAAAGGCAAAGGACATTCTTTTGAACGTTTTAAACAACAATCCAAAAGTACTTAAAAAACCTGCTCCTGAGGTTTTTGTAAAAAACTTAACCGCAAGTTCTGTAGAGTTTGCCGTACGTCCATGGGCAAAAAACGCTAATTATGGAGCTGTTTTTTCTGAGACTTTAGAGAATTGTAAAGCGGCATTAGATGAAGCCGGAATTTCGGTTCAGCCGTATACTCTTCAAAAATAAAAAGGTTTATGCTTTTTTTGATGGAGGAGCCATCATAAAATCTTTTAAATAATAAGGTTCAAAATAAGCGACATCAACAGTGTCGCTTTTTTGATATTTATCATAACTGATCTTACTCATCGCAGCAGCCGAAGGATATTTGATCTCTTCCAAAAACACAAAATTTGATTGGGTTAAAACTGTTTTGCATTTTTCGGCACAATCACCTACAAAATACACAGTCTCTGTATACCCCTTAAAAGAATCCTCAGTAATAATTTCAGCCTGAATTGTTCTTTCCACTTTTAAATCAGCTGCAAATATTTCGCTATACACTTCCATTCTTCTGGCATCCAGCATTGGAATAATTTTCCCTTCGGAAACCTTAGCCTGTGAAGCTAATGTTTGTAAAGTATCAACTGCAATCAAAGGAATATTTAAGGCAAAACACAATCCTTTCGCGGCCGAAACCCCAATACGCAGACCGGTATAAGACCCTGGTCCCTGACTCACGGCAACAGCCACTAAATCCTCAATCGCGACACCAGCTTCAGCAATTACCTCTTCGATAAAAACGTGGAGTTTTTCAGCATGTGAATAACCTTCTTCGGCAATTTCCCTGCATATAATGGTTTCTCCGTTTTTAGCAATGGATACGGAGCAATTTTTGGTAGCGGTTTCAATATTGAGAATAAAAGACAATGTATGTAATTTTAAATTTTTATTATGACGCAAATTATTTCTTAGAAGTATCTGCTTTTTTGAGTTTTACTTTATCTCCGGAATTCAAATCTTTAGAGACAGTGGTATAAGGTCCTGTAATAACAACATCTCCTGCTTTCAATCCTGTCATTACTTCGATATTCGTATCGTCCTGTATACCGGTTTTAATAATTTTAATTTGGGCTTTGTTTCCTACTTTTACAAAAACGCACTCAAACTTTTTATCGCTTTTCGGAGCTGCTTTTTTATCTTCGTTTGGATCTTCTACCTTAAAGTCTTTTACCGCGGCTGTATCAGATTTAACCACAACCGAACTGATTGGCACTGCCAAAACATTGTTTTTAGTTTTGGTACGAATATCAACCGTAGCCGTCATTCCAGGTCTGAAAGGAGAATAAGTACTTGGTTGTCCTTCCAGTAAATCCTGATAAGATTCTTTCAGTATACGTACTTTAACTTTAAAATTTGTTACCTGATCAGAAGTTAATGCTGTACTGGCCGAATTAGAAATACTGGTTACGATACCTTTAAATTTCTTTTTCAGATAAGCGTCAACTTCCACGTTAGCTTCGTCACCAATTTTCACCTTAACGATGTCATTTTCGTTTACGTCAACTTCAACTTCCATATTGTTTAAGTTGGCTACACGTAAAAGTTCCGTTCCGGCCATTTGCTGCGTTCCTAAGACACGCTCTCCCAGTTCCACATTTAAAACTGAAATAGTTCCGTCAGCAGGAGCATAAATTAAAGTACGCCCTAAGTTGTCTCTGGCCTCTGTAACCGATGCCGAAGCACTTTTAACATTGTAATATGCATTTTGCTTGGTGGCCTTGGCTACTTCATAAGTCGAAATTGCCTTATCCCAATCTGATCTTGAAATTACTCCTTTTTCGTATAACGTTTTGTTACGGTCGTAATTTGCTTTTGCTTCATTATAACTAGCCTCAGACTGCGTTAAACCAGCCTTAGTTCCTGACAGATTAGCCACAGTACGATCTAAACCGGAGGTGTACAAATCAGGATTTATTTTTACCAATAAATCTCCTTTTTTAACCACCTGCCCTTCTTTTACATTTAACGCAATAATTTCTCCCGAAACCATTGACGAAAGCTTCACTTCAATTTCAGGCTGGATTTTTCCTGTTGCCGAAACTGTTTCAACAATTGTTGAAGCTATTACTTTTGAAATTTCTACTTCTGTTCCTTCATCCTTATTCCCAATAACTCCTGCTTTCGAAAGACCAACTAAAACTGCAATAAGTGCTACTGCGCCACCTACTAAAAGATAAATCGTTTTTTTAGACATAATAAATTATTTTGTAACAATTGGAACAATTGGAATTCCAAAGTAGAATTCTAATATTTTTATTTTAAATATATAATCGTATTTTGTTCTGATCACATCAGACTGTGCATTGGTTAACAATGTTTGCGCCTGAGTAAAATCAAAAGAATTCATTAAACCTACATCATACTTTTCTTTCGCATAGTTATAGGCCTGCTGTCTTGCTTCTAATGTTACGGTAGACGATTCGTAAGTATTTAAAGCTCCTTTTGCATTTGTAAAAGCTGTATAAACATTACGTTGCAAATCTAAACTTTTTTGCTCTAAATCTATTTTAGATTTCTCTAAACTTACTTTACTACGCTCTACATTATTTCGAACTGAAAAACCGTTAAAAATTGGCACATCTAAACGAAATCCAAAACTATGTCCCTTATTGTCACTAAACTGTTGAAATATTGGATCCGGCCCTACTAGGTATGGTTTATTATTTTCATCCAATCTGGTTCGGTCACTGTAACTCGCTCTGGTATCGAATCCATAGAATCCTCTTAATGTTGGCTGATAAGCTCCTTTTGCAATGGTAACACTTTTCTGTGCAATTTCAAGATTGGTTTGTGCCAGTTTTAGTTCAGTTCTTGTTTCTTTTGCTTTATTGTAAATCTCATCGGGAGTTTGAGCCATAATGTTATTTTCATCTTTTGCGTTAGTATCATCTACCACATCAAAATCTGTAAATTCTTTTAGTTGTAAAAGTTGGGCCAAACTCAATTTTGAGATTAAGAAATTATTCTCTGAAACGGTGATATTTTGTTTATCAGTTGCTACAGTTGCTTTTAAATCAAACAAATCACCTCTGGGAATAGTCCCGGCATTAACCATTTCCTCTGAACGAGCCAAACGTTTTTCATCAATCGTTAGCTGTTCTTTTTTTATTTTTAAATCTTCTTTATTCGAAAGGATCTGAAGGAAGGCATTGGCCACATTCAGCGAAATATCTTCCTGCATTTTCATCAATTGATACTGTGAAGCTATGATGGCAAGTTTTGTTCTTCTATACGTATTTTGAATTTGCAAACCTTTATAAATATCGACTCCCGCACTTAAACCTACAGAAGAATACTGTGTTGTTTGATTACGCAAAAGACCGGTTGTAAGATCCTGATTCAAACCAATGTTCCAGGAATGTGATGCATTGCCGCTTACTGACGGAAGATAACTTCCAAAGGCAGCCCTTTTGTCAATCGCTGCATTTTGAACATCCAGTTCTGACAACTTTATTGTGATATTATTTTCTAATGCATAACGAACACATTCTTCCAAAGTCCATTTCTTGGTTTGCGCCTGACCAGACAAGCCAAACCCGAATAACACCGCAAAAACCAGACTATTATATTTATTTATTTTCATATATTTTGAATGAAAGCATAGTAACCCTACTACACAAATTTAACATTTTTTAAAAATCAAAAATTCTTTATTTGCTCAAATTACTTATTTTCTTCTTCATTGATCAAACCCTGATTCCAGATTTTAATTTTATCCGAAGCTTTGATTCCGCTTTTCACCTCGACATAAATTCCATCACTTACTCCTAAAACTAAATCTCTTCTTTGAAATTTCTGAGGGTTAGTTTCAATCTCAACATAGGGTTTTTGCGTTTTTTTATCGAACTGTACCAGTGATTCTTTTATTGCCAAAACTTTATCTGCTTTTTCTAAGATAATTGAAGCGTTTGCACTTAAACCTGCTCTGATAAAAGTAGCATCTCTATTCACCAAAGCTGCTTTAATTTCAAACTGAATTGCTCCGTTCTCTACCACTCCCTTAGGCGCAATATCGGTCAGAGCAGCTTCAAATTTTTTATTCTCGATCGCTCCAACGGTAATTTCAATTGGCATTTTTTCTTTGATTTTCCCCACTTCAGATTCATCAATTTTTCCAATAAAAATCATTCTTCCCACATCAGCTACGCTCGCAATAGTAGTTCCTTCATTAAAATTGTTACTCTCAATAACCTGATTTCCTACTTTTACCGGAACTGCCAGTACCATTCCGTTTACTGTTGAACGGATTAACGTATTGGCATAACTTCCAAGTGAAGTTGTTGTTCCAGTTTTAACAATATCTAAACTTTGCTTTGCTGCCAGATAGTTTTGTTTGGCCTGTTTGTACGCTAATTGTGCTGCATCAAAATCATTTGCTGAAATTACGTCCTTATCAAACAATGTTTTTTGTCTTTGATATATTTTTTCCTGATTGTCTAAAGCAATTTTGGCAGTCTGTACCTGATTCTGTGTACTGCTTACGTTAGAAACATTGGCTACAACTCTAATTTTGGCAATAAGATCACCGGCTTTAATTTTCTCTCCCGCTTTGATATACACTTCTTCGATAATACCTGAGATGTTTGGTTTGATCAGGACTTCTTCATTAGGCTGAATATTACCGGTTGCAATGGTATTTTTGATGATGGTTTTAATCTCTGCTTTCTCCGTTTTAAATACAATTGGAGACTCTTGATTCTTAGCGTACAGGTAATACAGTGCGCCAAAGAAAACTATAGCAATAAAGATTAAAATGGTTACGGTTACTCCTTTTTTCATTGTGTTTTCAGTTTAATTCGATTATATTCTGATTGATAATTTATTCTGTTCGTAAAGCATCTACAGGCTTCACATTAATTGCGGTTTGTGCCGGAATAAACCCTGCCAGCAAACCAGATCCTACTAATATTATTAAAGCTACAAATACGACTCCTAAATCGACGCTTGGATTAGCAAACATCGTGTTACTATCCGGTGGCATCGAAGCTAAAGCCATATTTAAGAGCGCGATAATTCCGGTAGCTACAGCAATACCCAGCATTCCTGAAATAATCGTTAAAAATATAGATTCAGATAAAATTTGCCCACGAATCGCTGCAGGAGTTGCTCCTAAAGCTCTTCTAATACCTATTTCTTTGGTACGTTCTTTCACTACAATAAGCATAATATTCGAAATACCAATTACTCCCGAAATCAAAACCAAAGTCCCTACAAAATAGGCAATAATTTTTAGGATGTTAAATAAACTTTGCACTTTATTGTACTGTTCGTATAAATCAAAATTCCCAACCGCTCTTTCATCAGCAGGATTAACGGAGTGAAGTGCTTTTATTTTTTCTAAAATTTTTGGTTTTAAATCGGTAATAGATGTACCGTCTTTTGCGGTTAGTGCCATCCACCCTACTTTATCTCCAAAATTAAAAGCCTGCTGAAAAGTAGTAAAGGGAATAAATATATTTTTTTGCTCCTGCTCTGCATTCCCCCCTTGCTGTTTTGATTTATAAACCCCCACCACCATGAAATTGATCCCGTTGATTTTCACATAAGTTCCAATCGCTTCTTCTTCTTTTCCATAAAGTTCATTGGTCACTCCTTTACCAATTACCGCAACTTTTCGTCTTTCGAGAATGTCCTGCTGATTGACAAATCGCCCTTTAATGATATCCATCGGCTGTTGTTTAATCAACTCCGGATAATCTCCGTAAATGGTAAATGCAGAAGTTTTGGTACCACGAACTACATTATTGGTTCCGTTAAAATCACCCAGCTGATTTCGTGGAGACACGTACACCAGATCCGGTAAAGCTGATTTTAATGCTGCAACATCGCTATTTCTGAAATCATAACGGCGTACTTTAGGCAAACCTTTGTAGGCTTTGGTTGTGGTTTGACTCCACATAAACATCGTATTTGTCGCAATTCCGTCAAAACCTTTTTTCACACCATTCTCCAGGCCATTACCAGCTGCCAATAAAATGACCAAAATAAAAATCCCCCAAAACACTCCGAATGCCGTTAGAATGGTTCTGAAAACGTTGGCTGTCAGAGCCTGTAAAATCTCGTCCCAATTATCTTTTTTAAACATAATTATTCGTCTCTAAGTGCTACAATCGGTTTAATTTTGGCTGCTCGATATGCCGGAAAAAACCCTGCCATCGCCCCCGCAAATACAAGCAGTACAAGCGTGGTTAAAGCTACACTAAAGTCAACTTCAGGATTTCTAAAATATTCACTTTGTACCAGCGGTCCCACAAATTCCAATAACGCTAAACTAGCCAATAAGCCTATAAATCCAGCAATAGTGGTTATAAAAATAGATTCATGAAGGATCATCGAAATAATTGAAAAAGGGGAAGCTCCAAGTGCTTTTCGTATTCCAATTTCCTTTGTTCTTTCTTTTACGATGATTAGCATAATATTACTTACTCCCACAACTCCGGCAATGATCGTACAAATACCAACCCACCAAAAGAACAATCTGATATACAGATTTAAATCATAAAATTGTTTCGCTTCTTCCACTGAATTAAAAACACCTATGCCGCTATTGTCATCAGGTGCAATAACGTTTTTGCTTTTCAACAAGGCTTTTACCTCTGCTGTGAATTTTCTTGATTGCGCCAGTGCCTCTTCATAATTCATTTTTTTATTTAAAACAAACTGCATTGCGTCTATTTTATCACCAGCTCCATAAGCGCGCTGATTCGTCGTCATAGGCATATAAACCCTTGATTCTTCGCGCTCTCCTGAAGGATCTGTAAAAACCCCAATCACTTTAAAATTAATATTATTGACTAAAATCTCTTTTCCTAACGCTTCTTGCCCTTTAAACAGATCTTGCTCCACCTTCAAACCAATAGCCGCCACTTTCGCATTATGTATCATATCACTATTATTAATGAAACGTCCTTTAACAATAGTTGCATTTTCAAGATAGACATAATCCGAACTAATCCCTCTAAACAGATAATTTCCTGATTCTTTGCCGTAACTCACAATCCCGCCCCAGGTACTACGTACAGGTGACTTTTTATCAATCTCATCATCAAACTTTTTAACCGGAAGATCATAATCACTATTTCTTAACTGAATTTGCCTTCCCGGATTTAGTCCTTTATATTCTTTGGTTGTTGCTTCAGACCAGACTTCAATTATTCCTTTTGCATCATTTTCAAATTGTTTCTCGATTCCGTTCTGAAGCCCTTTTCCTGCTCCAAGCAAAATCACCAAAATAAAAATCCCTGACGCTACAGAAACTCCGGTCAGAAATGTTCTCAACCGGTTTTTAGAGATTGCCTCAAATATTTCCTGCCAACGCTCAATATTAAACATAAGATGAAGCTCTAACTTGTTCTACCTTTTTATCATCGATAATTAATCCGTCTTTCAGGACTACATTTCTTTTGCACATTGCGGCAATATCAGGTTCGTGAGTTACGATTAGGATTGTTTTTCCTTCATCGTTAATCCCCTGAATCAGTTCCATAACCTCATAAGAAGTTTTAGTATCCAATGCTCCTGTTGGCTCATCTGCCAATAAAACTTTCGGATTTGAAGCCAAAGCTCTTGCAATGGCAACACGCTGTTTCTGACCTCCTGAAAGTTCATTGGGTAAGTGATGAGAATGCGAACCAAGTCCAACTTTCTCTAAATATTTCATCGCGATGTCATAACGCTCTTTTCTTTTGATTCCCTGATAATACAAAGGCATTGCAACGTTATCGAGAGCAGTTTTATAATTGATCAGATTGAAAGACTGAAATACAAATCCTAAAAACTTATTGCGGTATTTAGACGCTATTGTTTCGTTTAACTTTTTGATCGGGGTTTTATCCAAAATATAACTACCGGAATCAGCCTCGTCCAGAATTCCTAAAATATTCAAAAGCGTTGATTTACCTGATCCTGACGATCCCATAATTGCAACCAGCTCACCTTCTTCAATATTAAAATTAATTCCCTTTAACACATGTAACTCCGAACTACCCATTTTATAGGATTTGTGCAAATCTTTGATCTCAATCATGGTGGTTATTGTTAAATTTTAAAACAATAATAGCATTTTTCTTAACTATTTTATGGTAAGAAAACGTTAATAATTATCTCTTCTTCTTTGAATAAGACTCACTTGTTTGCTAATTGTTACACATTTTTATAATAATATAATTGTTTTATTAATTTTGTCAGACTAAAAAAAATCATAACGATGAAGTTTTCTTCCATTATCTCCTTATTCACCCTACTTGCTGTACTTGCAGGCTGCTCTACAGCCCAAAAACTGGAAACCCTAAAACCGGAGCCGGATGACGCAAGTCCGTTAGTTTACGAAGCAAACCCCTCCTTTATCAATTTACCAATTACAGTAAAACTTAGCGATATTGAAAATCAAACCAATACACTTTTAAACGGATTGATTTATGAAGACAATACGATCGACGACGACGATATCGAAATGAAAATCTGGAAGCAGGCGCCTATAAAAATTCAAAATGACCCCGCAAACCCAGACAAGAAGATAAAAACAATCCTGCCTTTAAAAGCCACTGTTAAATACCGAATCGGTACCAAAAAACTGGGCGTTGAACTTTACGACATCAGAGAGTTTAATCTGAATGGTGTGATTACCCTGTCCAGTGAAGTGGCACTGACAAACTGGAAATTAAACACTAAAACGGAGTTTAAATCATTAGACTGGAGCGAAAGTCCGACCATGCAGATTTTTGGTAAAAGCATGCCTATTACCTATCTAATAAACCCTGCAATTTCTATTTTTAAATCAAAAATTGAAAAGAAAATAGACGAGGCTATCGAAAAATCAATGGATTTCAAACCAAATGTTTTAACTGCCTTAGAAAAAATCTGCACTCCTTTTCAACTGAGTGACACTTACGAAAGCTGGCTTAGAATTGTTCCTGTTGAAGTGTATTCAACCAATGCCAAATTAAAAAATGATCAGTTTTTACTGGACATGGGAATGAAATGCAACATGGAAACCATCGTAGGCAAAAAACCTGAATCTAAATTCAGTGCCAATAAAATCATATTGAAACCTGTCGCTAAAATTCCGAATCAGATTTCAGCAAACATTGCTGCCATATCTACCTATGTTGATGCTTCAAAGATTATGACTAAGAATTTTGCAGGTCAGGAATTTGGTTCGGGCAGCAAAAAAGTGACGGTAAAAAATGTATCCATCTGGCATAAAAACGGAAAGATGGTTATTGCTCTAGATGTTTTAGGCTCTGTAAACGGAACGCTTTATTTAAACGGATTTCCTCAATACAATCCTCAGACTAAAGAAATTTACTTTGAAAAACTGGATTACGTTTTAGATACCAAAAGCAGATTAATGCGCACGGCAAGCTGGTTGGGTCAGGGCTATGTTTTAAGAAAAATGGAAGAGAGCTGTCGTTATTCGATACAACCCAATTTAGAGGAAGGCAAGAAAAACATGGCGGCTTATCTTAAAAACTATTCTCCATTGCCGGGTGTTTTTGTCAATGGAAAAATGGAAGACATCCAGTTTGATAAAATTCAACTAACCAATCAGGCCATTATTGCCTTTATCAAAATAAACGGTACCGTAAATGTCTCGGTTAACGGTTTGAAATAATAATTAGGTAATGAGATCATTAGACAATTAGATAATGAATGAATTGCCACATTATCTAATTGTCTAATTGACTAATTATCTGTTTTTTTCTTTTTTGACTGGTACATTCTGTAAATCAGAACACCTATTACTGCCACCAATAAATACGGAATAACCATTAAATATACGATTCCATTATTTACTGCTTCTGCTTTTTTAACATTTGAATCTCCACCAAGCGCTGCACGACACATCGCACATTGAGCATTTGCGCTTAGCGAAAAGAGAATAGATGCAAGAATATAGAAGCATTTCGTTGATAAAAAATTCGCAAACCTACTTCTAATTGCTTTTCTATTTTCTTTATTCTTTAATCTATTTTCCATTTTAAGCATAATAAGGAGAAATCATTAAGTAAACCACAACACCGGTAACTGCAACATACAACCATAGCGGAAATGTTATTTTAGCAATTTTTTTATGTCGGTCAAAGCGTTTTGCCAATGCACGTACGTACGTTATTAATACCAATGGAATAATGGCAATAGACAATAAAATATGAGTCACCAAAATAAAGAAATAGATATAACGAATTGCTCCTTCACCACCGAATTTAGTAGAATCGGAGGTCATGTGATACGCCACATACATTACTAAAAAAGCTACCGAAAGTCCAATCGCTAAAGTCATTAAGCGTTCATGGAGCTTACGTTTTCCATTTTTAATGGCCAATACAGCCCAAACTAAAACTACAGCGGTAATACCATTTGTTGTTGCGTAAATTGGAGGCAGAAACGAAAGCGGCTCAACTTCAATTCCTAAGTCTTTCAATTTTACACCAAATAAAATGGCTACCACAAGTGGAATTACAATTGAAACCGCAACAATAAACTTACTAAATTTTTTCTCTAATGAATGATCTTCCATTTCTATTCTTCTAATAATATTTTAATATCTTCCTGTATGTCTCTAACTCCTTTTTTATCTAATCCGTCATAATAGATATTTGGGTTTCCGAATTCATCTTTTCTGCAACGAATATTTCCTTCTTTATCAATTAAAGCGAACAAACCTGAATGTTCAAAACCACCGCTCACTTTTTCATTCTCTCCGGCATATAAATTGAATCCTTTATTAGACAATTCCATGATCGTATTCTTATCCCCCGTTAAGAAATTCCAGGTAGAAGATTTTACTCCTAATAACTTAGCATGTTCTTTTAAAACCTGCGGCGTATCATGTTTAGGATCAATTGTGATGGATACGATTCCGAAATTTGGATTTCCGAAAAAAGTCTTTTCGATCTCCAGCATGCTTAAATTCATTTTCGGACAAATTGACGGGCAAGTTGTGAAGAAAAATTCTAACACATACACCTTTCCTTTGTAAGTATCATTCGAAACTTTAGCATTGTACTGATTGGTCAATTCAAATTTCGGCGCTGGTCCAATTTTCATCAATTTACCATCAGCCTTTGAAGTTTTCAATCCTACATTGTCCAGACGGTTTCCTTTTACAATGTCTCCGTTTTTAACTCTGTCAACAATTTTAGGAACGGCATAAATTCCAAAAATTAAAATAATAAACGAAATACCGATATATGATTTATTCTTAAACATGATAGAAAGATTAAAGTTGTTTAGTTGCGTTGTGATTCTTTTTTAGAGCAGCACGATATTCGTATAAAATGATTTTAAAATCATCCAGCATTTCATTGCTTAGCTCTGAAGGATGAAAAGTGTCATACCCTTCTTTGTATTCAGCTGCATCTTTTCTTCCTCTAAGATTTCTTTCTTTATCGACGATAAAAACATTCGGAGTTCCAAGATTCTGATCTAATTTTCCTTTTAACTTTAGCTGATCGTAAAATGCCTGAATTTCCTCAGGTGAAGCGAAGACAAAGTTCCAGCCTTTCACGTCTGTAAAAGGTTTAAGAGCATCTACTACTTTTTGCGCATCGGCTTCGGTTCCTAACGGGCAAAGTATTACAAACTGGAGATCTTCAAAACCGTTATAGCGCTTGTAAATTTTTTCGTTTAAGTTAAAGTAATTCCCTCGATTGCTTAAAATTTCAGACCCTGAAAAGCCAAGAACCGTGATCTTTTTATCCAACAAAACTTTCTTTCCATTCAGGGATTTCCAATCACCGAAATCTTTAATTTTTGGCGTTATAACAGGAAGTGTAGTAAAGCTGTTAACCCCTGAAGCAAAAAACAAATAGGCTACAATTGGCAAAACAAAAAGAGCAAAGAGAACTATATTTTTTTTCATTATATCTGTACAAGTTATTGAGGTACAAAAATAAAAAAATCCCGATGTTATCGGGACTCTTTTCGAATTAATATCATGTTAAAAATTCCATTTAATAGTAGAATCTTTAAAAACCCCATAAATATAATGTCCTTCTGTTAACAGAGTAAACAATAGATATAATACCAGGAAAATAACAGGTGCTACAACAGACCATCTAAGGCTGCTTTTTTCACCTTCCATGTGCATAAATGCCCATACTATATAATAAGCTTTGAAAATTGTAAGGATGTAAAAAATCCAGTTCAATAAGTTCAAGCCAACAAAATGATTAAACTCTAATGATGCAGGTTTGTAGATACCTAAAATAACCTCTACTGTAGTTACTACTGATAGTAATGCAAAAACAAACCAGATTCTTTTTGTATTTGATACGTGCTCGTGTGACATAATAATTAAAATCTAAAATTAAACTAAGTAGAAAACTGTAAATACAAATACCCAAACTAAATCGACAAAGTGCCAGTATAAACCAACTTTCTCTACCATTTCGTAGCTTCTTCTTTTTTCATAAGTACCTAATAATACATTAAAGAAGATAATGATATTAATGATAACTCCTGAAAATACGTGGAATCCGTGGAATCCTGTGATGAAGAAAAAGAAATCAGCAAATAATTTATTTCCGTATTCGTTTCTAATCAAATTAGCACCTTCAACCACATATTTAGCACTTGCTAAACGAGCTTCAGACTCTTCTCTTGATAAAACTGTTTTTTTCTTTTTATCTGTAAGTTGTTCTGTTCTGATTAAAACTTCAGGATGAGCTTTAAAACCTGCCTGAACTTCTGCAACTGTATAAGTTGGCTGTGCCTGAGCATCTTCCATAAACCATGTTGAATGGCTTCTTGTTAAAGCTTCTCTTTGTTCCGGTAATTTAACCGCAAAATCAGCAAGAGCAACTCTTTTACCATCTTTATCAACAAACTGCAGTAAACTTCCTCCTGCTGTTTCAACTGCTCCATACTCTCCTTTAATGAAGTTTTTCCACTCCCAGGCCTGAGAGCCTACGAAGATAAAACCTCCAATAATCGTTAAGAACATATAAATTGCAACCTTTGTTTTTTTCAATTGGTGACCTGCATCAACGGCCAAAACCATTGTTACAGATGAGAAAATCAAAATAAAAGTCATTAAGGCTACATAATACATTGGTGCCGCAACGCCATGCATAAAAGGAAAGTGAGTAAACACTTCATCAGCCAAAGGCCAGGTTTCAATAAATTTAAATCTTGAAAAACCATAAGCAGCAAGGAATCCAGAGAATGTTAAGGCATCTGATACGATAAAAAACCACATCATCATTTTACCATAACTTGCTCCTAATGGCTGGATCTCATGACCGCCTCCCCAAGTTTTTTCGTCGTTGTTTGCAGTAGTAACTGTCGCTCCCATAAAAGATATTCGTTAAAAAGTTCCCAAATTTACGTTTTTTTCTTATTTAAAGAAATATAAAAATAAAAATAAATACAACCATAATAAATCCAAAAAGTGCCAATACATCGCACCTAGTTCTATACCAAGAGTTTGAGTCGAATTGTATTTTTGTTTAAAATGATTATAAATTATAATTAAAAGTGAAATTAATCCTCCAGCCAAGTGTAACAAGTGTGTCACGGTTACTACATACAAAAATGTTGTAGTAATTGAGCTACCTTCTCCTGTAAAATAATACCCGCTTTCTACGATTTGTCCAAAACCTGCAAATTGCAGCACCACGAACAAAATCCCTAAAGCTAAAGTTCCCAAAAGTAAAGCTGTAGTAGCACTTCTATTGTCTTTCTGAATGGCTTTTTTAGCCAGGTAAAAAGTAACACTGCAAGCCAAAATAACTGCTGTACTATAATAAAATGCCGTTGGCAATTCAAAATTCTTCAACCAGTCGGCTCTTGATTTACTTACCACAAAAGCACTTGTAAGTCCGGCAAACATCATGGTCATACTTACCATTGCAAACAAGAGGATAAGTTTTGCCGATTTGGCTTTCCTTAGCTTCTCTTCCGCTGCCGTTTCTGTTTTTGTCATTGTCATTTCCATAACTATCTTAAAAATTTATCTACTATAAATACGATTTGCAGTAACGAGATATACGAAACACTTACCAACATTAATGTTCTCGCTGCTTTTGGTGTTCTTAACTGATACAAACGTACTGCATAAAACAACATCCATAAACCTAACAAAAACACTAAAATTGCTGCTATTGGCGAAATAAACAATTGCCCTGTATATCCTAAAACCGGTAATAACGAAGCAACAATCAACCAAACTGTATATAAAATAACCTGCAAAGCGGTTCCTTTATCTTTTTTCCCTGTTGGCAACATGAAGATTCCGGCTTTCTCATAATCTTCATACAAAAACCAGCCAATTGCCCAAAAGTGAGGAAATTGCCAAAAAAACTGAATCAAAAACAGCGTTCCGGCCTCTATACCAAATTCTCCTGTAGCGGCAACCCAGCCTAACATGAAAGGAATTGCCCCCGGAAAAGCACCAACAAAAACAGACAACGAAGTTACCGTTTTCAAAGGGGTATAAATACTGGTGTATAAGAATATGGAGATTGCGGCAAACATAGCCGACTTAGCATTTATAGTGTAAAGCAAGGCAATACCAATAATAGTAAGCAAACTTGCTACAAACAAAGCCATTTTTGGAGACATGCGTCCTGAAGGAACCGGGCGATTTTTGGTTCGGTCCATTAAAGCATCGATATCTTTTTCGATCACCTGATTAAATGCATTCGAAGCTCCAACCATGCAATATCCACCGATTGCCAAAACTGCCAAAACACTCCATTTAAAAGGATGTTCCTCATTAACTCCCAATAAATATCCGGCCACAGAAGAGAACAATACGCTGATTGCTAAACCAGCTTTGGTAATCTCTTTGAAATCGGTAAATATTGATTTTAGTGAAAATGTATTTTTAGTCGCGTTCAATACAGTAATTATTTGTATGTTTTTTTTTGAGTGGTGCAAATGTACAAATTAGATTGTAGAATTTAGACCTATAAAATTAGATTTTTTTCAATAAAACCTTTACAAAATAAGGACTTGCAAATCTTTAACACTATTATATCAAAAAATCTTATTAAAAACACTAGTAATCAAAATACCAATTGAAGATATCGGAACGCAATCCGATAGAAAACCAGGTGGTACTTTGCTTAAAAGTTGTGGGTGTATTTTTCGTGGGATCAAAATTTCGATATAAAAAACTTCCGAACAGTTTCAGATTCGTCATCGGGTTTATCAGGTATCCCCCTTGTATATCTGCTATAAAAACATTTGTTTTATTCCCCTGTCCTACTTTTACACCTTTATCATACGGTCGTTTCTCATCATAGTTTTTATAAATGTTACCTCCGTAATTAAAGCTATCTTCAGCGGTATCAAAGTCCAAACCTCTTTTTCCAACGGTAAATTTCGCATCAGCAAAATAACGCCCTTTATGATAACGTCCGATTGCCACCAGTTCCGAAAAATTGCCTCCCCATTGGTGTCCTACACTCTGATTGTTGTGCCCATAATTGGTAATCACCGCACTGTGCGCATATACATACGGACGCACATGATTGTATTCTAACTGCAGCAGCAAATCTTTTACTTCAAATGCATTGAAATATTTTGCTCCCAATTGGTATCCGAATTTATTTTTCCAGCTGCCGTCTCCGCTTTTCATATCTCCTAATGAAAATTCATCCAATAAAAACTGAGCATACAAATTAACAGTATTGCTCCACTTGTATTTAGACGTTACTCCCAATAATGCATTTCCACTTCTTGATGATGATGCAAACTCGACAGAACGGTAGAAAATAATTGGATTCACAAAATTAATATCAAAACCTCTATTATTTGTATCGGTCCAGACTACCGATTCAAAAAAGCCCAAGTTCAGTTTATTAGACACGTTCCAACTTAAGTAATGATTGGCCATGAATTTTGTGGCATAAGTTCTCTCCAGGGTCACATCCGGACGAACATCTTTGAGCCACATGTAAGTATTCGTATATTTTATTTTCCAGAAGGTGGTATTGATTTTAAAATACGGATACGGACTTGCTCCGTCACTTTCGAGCAATGAACGGTATCCGTCACCAATAAAATTTCTTCCATAACCCAATTGCAGATCAAAAAATTTACTTGGCGCGTAGGTAATATTTGCTTCTGCTAAAGGAAAATCATAAGCATCCGTTTTGAATCGTTTGGCAATTCCCATTCCCGGAAGAATAGCCGGATTTCCTCCCGACGGTTTTAGTGTCTCGGCAAAATCATTATAATAACCCGCAAATCGCCCCTGACTTTCAAAGATAGTTGTGGTAAAATTGATTTGTTTTCCTAATCCTCCTCTGAAATTTAAGGCACGTGTATTTACGTAGGTATAGGAAGCATCCAAATCCGAAGCTTTTCCCATTTGTAGATCCACAATAGGATTTAAGGACAGCCAATAATCTTCTCCCTGAATCTGAACCATATTTTCATTCCAGAATTTTCTCCCCAGCCAACTGGAGACATTTTTCTGAAGGGATTGATTTACTGCTTTTAAATTATAATATTTTGAAACTTCAGCATACGTATACGGCTTTGATGCGGTATGATTATTACTTCCCACCTGATTCATTGCTTTATCAAACTGTGCATAATAGCTGTGTGAAAACGGAATATTCAAATGACTTTCAAATTCCGGATTGTTGTATTTTTTATACACAATACTATCCAGTTCTGTCATTGGCTTTTCCAGAGGCTTTAAAATTTGGGCAGCAGCCAATGCTTCCTGAGCAATCTGATCGGCACTTTTTAAAGGAATATCGATCGAAATTGTGTATTTAGAATAAGTTGGTTTTCCGTTATAGGTAGAAGGCTTGATCTTGGGAAACTTCTTAAAAACACGTTTAGCTTCTTCTGATAACGCATCGTTTAACGCGTTTACATAAATCACTTTAAACTCGCCATTTGCATCTACTTCAAATAAGACTTTTACTTCCCCTTTATAATTGGCTTGTTTTAGATTTTCAGGCACCTGATAATTCTGAAATACAAAATCCTGCACTTCTTTATAAAAACAATTTTCTAGTTGCTTGGATTGAAGATTTTCACAGTTTGGAAAAACCGGAAACTGTTCTGCAGCGAAACCAGGTTTGATTGAAGTATTGTTACTTTCCTGCGAAAAAGCAAACAAAGCGGTTAAGGTTAAAATAAAAGACAGGGCAATCTTATTCACGTAAATTTAGGTTTTTATTTAATATTGATTTGAGGTATTCCCTCCATCCGCAATTGTTTTTGCAGCAGAGGTTCCGATTCGTTTTACACCTAAGCGAATCATTTCTATGGCATCCTGATAAGACCGAACTCCTCCGGCAGCTTTAACAGGCAAAGGTGATGCGTTTTCTAACATCATTATAATTGTTGGAAGGGTAGCTCCGTTTGGCAAATCGTTTTCGGTTTTATAAAATCCAGTGGACGACTTCACAAAAACTGAAGCGTAGTTTTCTTCTTTAAAATGAGACATCACTACATTTTTGATCAATGCCGAAAGCTGAATGATCTGTGTATCATTTAAGGCCGCAACTTCAATAATCCATTTCACTGTTTTATTACTTGCAAGACCAATTTGTGTTCCCACTAAAATCTCTTGTCTGACCAGGTCAACATCTCCTTCTTTGAATGCCTTATAATTGCAAACAAAATCCAGATCATCTGCTCCGTCTTCTATTGCTTTGTTGGCTTCTTTTAATTTAGACTCTAAATCTGAGTCCCCTTCAGGAAAATCAATGACTGTACCGATCAGCAAAGTCGAATTGGCTTTATGAATCATTTCTTTTGCCAAAACCACCTGTTCAGGCCGAATCATGATTAGTTTAAAGCCTTCGCGAATCGCCTCTTCAATAGCATTTTTAACCACAAGGGTATTTTCTGCTTCCGAAAGTCCTGCCTGGGAGGCTGTTTTTAAATACGTAGAGTCCAAATATTGCTTAACATTCATGATTTGCGCGTGTTCTGAGAATTCTGCAAAAGTACATTTTAAATTAGAATGAACTGCAAAGGCCGGGAAGATTTACGTAAAGTAGCCACGGGTTTCTTTTAAAACAAAGGAACATCATTAAATTAGATGATTTTAGAATGAAGATTAACGATTGCAGATTTCTGACCTAATGCTGCTCAATAGTTCAATTATCAATTTTATATCCTTTCAAACATCTGACATCAAAAATCGTTAATCAAAAATATTAAATCTTTTTTTCATTTTTTCCGGACTAAATAACATTGCTCGCGAAGCCGCAAAGCTTTAACCAGCCTTGAAAGTGTTAAGATTAGAGCACAAAAAAACCCACCGAAGCGGGTTTTATATTCTTAAATTTTATCGATTTGTTTTTTAAAAACTATAGCGGCAAAGATGCCAAAAATAGCTCCAAGTGTATTGGCTAAAACATCTGTTACATCTGATGCTCGTGTAACCGTTAAAACACCTTGCAGAATTTCGATTGTAATTCCGAAAAAAACAGAAAATATAAATGAAATTAAATAGGCTTTGTAATCGTCTGGTGCTTTTCCTTTCAGCTCTTTTTTGAAAAACAAAATCCAGGAAATTGTAAATCCAAAATGAAAACAAAAATGGACAATCTTATCTATACTCGGAAAATTTACCGCCGGAATATTACTGGAATCTGTTAAACAAAAATAAGTAATGATTCCTGAGCAGATAATTGCCCAGATTAAGAGCAATTGTTTAGGCACCTATAAGTTCTTTATAAGCGTCAGCAGACAATAAAGAATCAATTTCTGATGCATCAGCAATTTTAATTTTAATCATCCATCCATCTCCGTAAGGATCAGAATTCACAGTTTCAGGCTCGCTTTCAAGATTTTCATTGAAGGCAATGATTTCTCCTGTTAATGGTAAAAACAAATCTGATACTGTCTTTACAGCTTCAACTGTTCCAAAAACCTCGTCTCTGTCAAGTTTTTGATCTAAAGTTTCTACTTCAACATACACGATATCTCCTAACTCTTTTTGTGCAAAATGAGTAATTCCTACTGTTGCAACATCTCCTTCGATGCTAACCCATTCGTGATCTTTTGTGTACTTTAAATTTGCTGGTATGCTCATAATAGTTGTGTGTTTGAAAATTGATAGTTTAATAATTGAGGCACAAATGTAATAATCTTATAATAAAATCCTCTTTAGAAATTCAAAATTAATTCCCAAAATTATATCGAAGTGTAAATCCTGATCTAATATTCGTTAAAGGGAATGATGTCGAGATTACCGCTTTCGAAAACGAATGATCGTAATAGAATATCGCCGTCAGGTTTTTACTGAATGCATAGTCTGCCGTAAGTTTTAACGACCATATATTTTGTCCTGCCGCTAATTGATTGTTGTCATAATCTAAATAGCGCACTAAGGTTTCATTATTTCGATACGAGAAGTCACACTTAATATTGATATCACTTTTTATAATTCCCGTTGGTGAATCAGCAAGTCTTGAGGAGAAAATTACATCTTTAAAACGATAGCCCAAACCTACCACATATTCCATTCCTTTTACTTCGGTCAATAAATTATTATCAAAACTCATAGACAAAGCTCTGTCTTTTTTAATCTCTGTCAATACACGTAATGAGCTTTTCAATTCAAAATCCATTCTAATTAACGGACTGAATTGCTCCACGAGGTTAATATTAGACATGATGGTTTTGTTAAAGAAATTGGTATTCACATCCTGTCCATTAGGCTTCTCTATATAGTCAAAATTAGATCTGAACTGATTGATGGTATACGATGCTCTGTAATTATGCTGCAAAGAAAAACGCTTGAATTTGTCTTTGAAATATTTATAACGCATTAAACCGTTGTACTTAATACTCCAGTTTGGAATTGGAAAACTTCTAAAAATATCTGTCGAGCTGCTTGATGCATTACTACCTGTATAGGCTGCTAAAAATGCTGGTAATAAAACCGCCTGATTGCTTTTGGTAAATCCTATCGGATACCCTTCATTAGCAGTATATACTTTATAATTAGGATCTGTAGGAGCCGGAATTGGGTTATTAGCATCTCCATATCTCGGAATTGGCGCTCCTGCACCATAACGCTCCTCTGCCAGACGGTTTGCTATAATCATACGGTTGTTTCTGAAATCATCAAATGCGGCAGACTCTGTTGCAGTGCTGGTCGAAAATGCTGTTTTTATAAGCACTGTTGAAATAGAGAACATCCCATAATTATACGGTGACAAAGCCTTATAATCTAAATCTCCGGTCACATTATTTTTAACAACACTATACTGCTCTGAATTATTTTCAGAATAATTACGATCCATGTTCAGGTCAATTTTCAAATCAGGCAATAAGTCGATGTTCGCCGTTACTTTCAGAAGCTTATTGGTTACCTGAGTAAAACTTTGATTAAAATCCTGGTAAGAGGTTAACCATCCTCTTTTCGCCGCTTCAAAACGAATGTCGTCCTGACTTCCGAAAACAAATCCTAAAGTAGGTCTCGATGTTCCGAAAAAACCAACACCCGGTGTATACCCCGGTAAAACGGTTCCACTATTCACGGTATAATTTACCTGAACATTTTTTATACTGGTCAGAACACCAATCATGCCATCATAGAATGGACTGCTAGTGGTAGCCGGTTTTGCCGTATTTACAATCTTCTCCCCCGGTTTTGGCGGTGCTGCCGCTTTAGGTTTTGCTCCTGTTTTTGGACCTGGAGTTAATCCTAAATACTTGTACAGCATGTTCATGTTAAGCGTTGTCGTAAGTGTATTCGAATTGGCATTCTGAATAGTGTTTCCTAAATCAAAAGTACCTCCGCTGACAGGATCAACATATTCAGATAATGCAGTCGAAGCGCGCTGCCAGGTATAGTCGGCGGTATACGAATAATTTGCTTTGATAAAGCTTAAAACCGGAATTTTATGAATTGGAATATCATAGTTCAACACTAACTGTTGTACGTGCTGATTTGGTGTTCCAATATCAAAATAATCGTCCCAGATATTAAAATCCTGTTTTGGTGTATTGTCATCATTTAGAAAATTCCTTACGATATTATTGGATGCAGCTGTATAGTTAATTTTTAAAGATTTCGTTAAATTGAAACCAAAACCGTACTGATAATTAAAGGCAAAGTTTCGTCTGTACAACGGATCAAGACCAATTCCCTGTACCTCCACTTCTCTAAATTGCTGGCGGTTACTTTGTCTCAAAATATTCGTGTTAAAGGAAACATTTGAAGGCAAATAATTAAAATTAAAATCACTCAGCATTTTCCAATACTCACTTTTCTTCATGAATTTAGTCTTCTTGAACGGAACCACTTCTTTTGGCTGAAAGGTGTACGCATAATTCACGGCACTATTCGATTGCTCGTCTACGTAATCTGCCACTTCATAATCGTGACGTTCTACCTGATTGTACGATTGTGAAAAGGTGAAGTTTTCAACGTCATAAACATGCGGCTTCTGTTCCGGTGCTCTGTCTTTTCTTACGCCGATAAAGTTAATACTTCTTCTTTTGGTATAGTCAACAGCTCTGGTTCTGATGTTTTCTTTCTCTGCCTCATCGGTCGTTTCTTTAATCAGCTGTTTTAATTTTATATCCTGATTGAACGGGTCGTATTCTGGTGTGATAACTTCTTCTCCAATTGCGTAATTAAACGGCAAATTGATTCCCCATCTTTGTGGTAATAATTTTCCTAAATTCAAATTGGTAACAATATTATACTGCTGAAGATCTTCACGGCTTCTCTCATTTGCTCCTTGTTCTAAAGATCCAAAACCAATGGTACTCTTTTTACCGGTAGCCGATACGGTAGCAAAATCTGCCATATTGGTATCGATATTTAAAATTGCCGCCATACCACCTTTGTTCTCCAGATCGGCCATTCGAAGTTCGTTGAACCAAATCTCTCCTTTGATGGTTTTATGATCTGCCCTACTCTTAACACCTACCATCAATGTTCGGACTAAACCAAAATTAGGGTTTCCTTTGATTCCTAATCTTAATCTGCCGTCTCCATCACCTCCGCCAATACTCAGATCGTCATCCGGATAATAAATCCCATTAACATCTCTTTTATCAGAATTAATATCAACAGTCATCCCCTTAATTTTCATTCGGGTCAATAACTCCAATGCTAAATCAATATTGTTCTCTTCCAGCCAAACCTGATCCGGACTTATGCTACAGGACCCTCCGGTTCTGGTCACTTTTAAAGGAACTTCGACCTGATAGAAGTTTTGTGTAAAGTCATTTCCAAAACGGATAAAACCTACCATTTCATCATCGAGTAACGTATTTTCGTTTGGCAATGATTCAGCATGTAAAAACATTTTCAGTTTTTTGTACTGACGCATGTCTACACTTACGTTCTTAAAAACCGCTCTTGAATCCTGATATTGTAATCCTGAACCGCTCACTCTAACCGCTAAGGCTTGCTCATTTTGATTGATAATCGTATTGTTATTATACAACTGCTCTCTACGAACGCCCGGTGGCACCACGTAATTCACAGGACATTTTGTACCATTCTCCTGAATGTTTACTGCCGCAACATCAAACTCTGTTCCATCGTCAGCCGGATTTGTATCATTGGCATCAAGTGTACCGGTATATCTTCTCCATTCTCCTCTCACTAAATCCAAAGCTCCAAAACGAACAGTCATCTGATCACTAAAACCGGTCATAAACATACGCATGAAACGAATCGATCTGAAATCGGTAATATTTCCGATAGTATTTTGCGGTTGAGCAACCGGAATTTTAAACTGTATCCATCTTGCTGTTGTCGTTGATCCGTTTGGCAATTCAACATTGCTTACTTCACGAATGTCTGTAACGAAATTCTGCCCCACCTGCATTCCCGGTTTTACATCGATGCTATATTCATAATAGGCATTGATGGTACTCATGGTGTTATCACGGTTGATATCTTCAACATCCGGTAAAGTTGTTGATCCACGGTTTGGGGAATCGATACTTACGGGAGAGTTCCCTTCTGTACCATTGTAATTTTTATAGCGGTCTAAAACGCCTCCATCAGTATTCAGATAATAGGTATAATCGTCCCCGGCCGGATCTGTTTCTCCACCGTAATTTGTATATACTGAAGCTTCTTTCGAATTGGGTAAACCGTCTAAACCAACATCCTGATTGCTACGATTACCTGCGTTATTATCGAAGGCATAAATTAAAGATTGTGATGCCGGAACATCTCCCCAAAGCGGTCTGGGATTTACCATGATCTGATCCGGGCCTAATCCGTTTTCGTATTGTTTTCTTCCGTCTTTTAAAACGTCTTCCGAGATTTCTCCTAAGTTGAAATAAATTTTTCCGGTATTATTAACTGCTGCTTCTCCATTACCCACATAAGGATCCATTACCCAAAACTGGATGTACTCGACATTCCCCTGTTCGAAGTTGGTCGAATTCAAAGCACGCATGATTCCTCCAAAATTAGAACCGGCGGGACTTGCACCAAAATTCGGATTGTTGTTATAAGGTCCGCGGTTAGAAGGGTAATACGTTAAGTCCAGTGTATTCACTACCTGAATCTGTCCCTGAGCAATATCTGTATTTGGATATAATTCCCGACTATAAATACGTCTCGTGGTATTTAATGACAAATCATCATTTGAAATACCCGATGGTTTTGAAGCGTAAAAGACAGGGTCGATAGTATACCAGGACAGTTTTGCACGTTTAAAGCCATATTCTAACGTAGTTGAATTGGCATTAAAAGTATTGTCATTGATAGAGTTTACAAATGGCGTCGAAGCCAGACTCCACGCATACGCTGATCGCATGTCGATGGTAGACTGCGAACCTTCAAAGTCATCAATATAAATGGTTGCCTCACCTTCAAAATCACTGGCTTTTGGAGCATCCGGTTTTAGGAAAGCTACTTCTCCTCTAATCGAAAGATTGGAAGGAACATCTGTATCTATGTTTGGTAATTTGTTAACTAATCTGGTGAAGAAAGGAACTTCGGTAGAGTAATTTCCGTTGAATCCAAAGATTGTATTGTTTACAGATTCCTGACCGTAACTTGATTTTTGAGTAAACGGTCTTTCGTTCATTTTCAAATAAGTTCCTCCTACAATAAATTTATCTGAAATTTTATGTTCAACATTGAAACCTATAAACCTTCGGGTCTGTTGTCCGAAAATTGAGTTATTCTCCAATGACACCTCAATTGGTGTATTAGAAGCCTGAAGCGAAGGATCTAAAATCTGAACACGTCCTAATTGGTAATCTACGCTATAATCGATCCCTTCCACCAGTCTTCTTCCGGCTGCCATAACCACAACAGATCCCTGCGGAACATTAAACGCTCCGATTGGAATACCATTGCTTCCTGATGATTTGTATTTTCCTCTTAGTAAAAATTTATTCTTATCACTGTCCTGCAAAGCTCCGGACTGAGTGTTTCGGTACATGTTTCTGAACACATATCTTTTCTGATTGGCATTATAGGTCGTCGGATCGTCGTAGTTCTCACCCGAACCTGTATTTTGTAACTTTTTAAATAACAATTCTCCAAAAGGCTCTTTGGTACTAAAAATAATTCGAGCATTCTGAACGTCTACTGTAATTCCCGGAATATAATCAAAGAAACCATCTCCTCCGGCTTGCGGATCATTGTTATAATTCAATCGGTCCAGATTAAAGACATTCAATAAAGGGGTCAGCTCTACTTTATTATCTGCGGTAGGATTTGCAGGGAATGTTGTTCCCGGTACCGGTGAAATATAGTTGATTGGGGAAGGATCTGTATACAGTATGTTTAGTCTGAAATCGTCTTGTTTGATTTGATACGCCTGAGGAATTTGGTACACGTTTTTCATCATCAGATTCCAAACCGGATTCTGAACGTTCGTCAAATTACTCTTCAGCATTTTTAACACTAAACTTTGAGTAATAATCGCTTTATTGGCATTGTTGTTTCCGGTCACTACAGTTCCGTCAACCCCGTCACTTCCAAACTCCCCTACCTGATAGACTTTTCCTCCAACAGTATACTCAAATGCTACTGCTAAAATTTCGTCATTGGCCAGACGCTGCTGTAAGGAAATGTATCCCAATTGCGGATTGAAAGTAAATTCGTTTGCTGTTAATTTTCTGGCGTTTTCTAATACAGAATAATCTGTTCCTTCGCTGGTATTTGCGTTATTAAATCCTGATTTTGCCGTTACGATTTCTCTAATATTAGAGTTTAGGTAGGCTCCTGGTTTTCCAATAGTAGCCGGATCGTATTTATTGTTAGTGTTGTTTGTTGGTGTATCGATAGGGTTATTAAAAAATCCAACCGGATTGCTTATCACCACCACCTGATTGTCCGGAACTCCCGTAACCTGTCCTTCTCCTAAATCCTGAAGCGCGATAATGTTACGTAAGTTATTGTTGTTGGTTGCGACCCTATTTTGTTTATTAGTTACCCAAACTTCTATTCTGGTAACCTGAACACGGCTATCGATAAAAGGATAGCTTTTTAATGATGTATCGTATTTATTTCTGAAATACTGAGATAAGAAGAAATGTCGGTCGTTATCGTAATCCAGTGCATACAAATCAAAGTTCTGTACGGTACCGCCACCTTCTGCAACTATACTCTTGGTTTGTGACTTCTGTTCTGAGAAAACTCCGGTAACGGTTGTCTTACCAAATTGCAAGACTGTTTTAACCCCGAACAAACTTTGAGCACCTCGAATCAGGGTGCTGTTTAAAGGCATACTCACGTTACCTACTTCCACTTTCTGAACAATATCATCTTCTGAAGGTGTGTAAGCAAGTTTAAATAAATTTTGAAAGGCAAAAGTAGACTGGGTATCATAATTAGCATTTACCTCTAATCTGGTCCCTACTTTCCCCAGCAAACTCATACTGATTCGCTGATCGAAATCAAACGTTAGGCTAGATCTGTTTCTTGGTGAAAAAGCCGGATTGTCCTGTTTGGTATACCGGATCCCCAAGTCCATTTCTACTGATCCTGTTGGTTTTACGTCTATAGTATTACTTCCGAAGATGCTTTCGAAAAGTCCTGAATTGATATAATATCGCGGTAGTAAATTCTTTTTAGCCGCCTCACTTCCTGATTTTTTACCATCAATAGCGTCTGATTTTTTTCTGAAATAATCTCTTCTGGATTCTTTCAAAACTAAATCTTCGTATTCTTTTGGCGTTAATACAATTGGATAATTGATATTAAAACCGTCTACTGAACTGGTGTAAATGTAGCGGTCGGTTATAGGATCATACCGATAGGCTGAAAGTATACTTGGCGGATTTCCTATTTCTACTTTACCAACGGAGAATTGTGTTTTAGTTGTATCTTGAACTGTTGGGTTTACTTGCGCACGCAAAACATTACCGCAAAATAAAAACAGTAAAAAAATACAAATTTTACGCATACTCTTGGTTTAAATAAATTGGTTTTATAGGCTTTTTAGTGCTTTCTTGATAATGGTTTCTACAGTAGCTTCCGGATCTTCTTTTACGATTTTCTCTACTACTTTTTCAGAAGTTTTACGAACAAAACCTAAAACCTCCAAAGCAGATAACGCTTCATCTCGATTTGTATTGTTCTGTACGATAGAAACTTCGTCCAAATCGTACAATTTTAACACTTTTTCTTTTAAATCTAGTATAACTCTTTGTGCTGTTTTGTTCCCAATTCCTTTTATGGACTGGATTATACCTACGTCTCCTGAGGCGATAGCATTGATAATTTGTCTTGGCTCTATGGATGACAACATGGTTCTGGCAATGTTTGCACCAATTCCTGAAACCGACAATAACATTCTGAATATTTCGCGTTCTGATTTTTCTACAAAACCAAATAATGTATGCGCATCTTCTTTGATTTGAAGATGCGTATACAATTTTATATTTTCTACATTGGGAATTAATGAAAAGGTATGTAAAGAGATGTTTACCTGATATCCTACTCCACCACACTCAATGATGACTTCTGTTGGATTTTTCTCTACTAATTTCCCCTGTAAATGTGCTATCATAGTATAATTTATTAAGGTCAAATATAACAAAAATGCATTAAAAATACGACATTATTATTTGACCCTAATTATTTCTACTATTTTGCTAATTTAATCTTTTTACTTTCTTTTTCCTGAGCGTCAATAACTGCAATTGCAGCCATATTTACCATTTCCTCAACGCTTGCTCCTAATTGAAAAATGTGAACCGGTTTACCCATTCCCATCATAATTGGTCCAATAGAATTTACTTTGTAAAGTTCTTTTAACAATTTATAAGTAATGTTAGCCGAATCTAAATTAGGGAAAATCAAGGTATTCACTTTTTTACCTGCTAATTTTGAGAAAGGGAATTTTTCTGCAAGCATTTCCTGATTCAAGGCAAAATCTGCCTGAATTTCTCCATCAACAACCATTTCAGGATGATTTTTATGCAAGTAAGCTACTGCTTCTCTCACTTTTGAAGCACTTGGACTTGTTGAAGACCCGAAGTTTGAATACGAAACCATTGCAATAACAGGCTCTACACCAAACATTTTAGCCGTTTTAGCCGTCATGATCGCAATGTTAATCAAATCTTCTGTTGAAGGATTAATGTTGATTGCTGTGTCTGACAAGAACATTGGTCCACGAGAAGTCAACATCATATTGGCTGTAGCCACTAATGAGGCTCCCGGTGCTTTTTCAATCAATTGTAACATTGGTTTCACAACAGTTGGATAACTTCTTGTATGACCTGTTACCAAAGCATCTGCTTCTCCTTCGTTCACCATCATCGCAGCAAAATAGTTTCTTTCGCGCATGAATTTTTGTGAATCTAATAACGAAACTCCTCTTCTTCCTCTTGTTTCCCAATAAGAATTAGCAAATCGGTTACGTCTTGCTTCTTCTTCATTGGTTTTAGGGTCAATGATCTCTAGTTCAGCATCAAAACCTAATTCTTCTTTAAGTTCTAAAATGACTTCTTTATTTCCTAATAAGATTGGAAAACCAATTCCGTCTTCGTGTACAATCTGTGCTGCTTTAAGTACGTTTAACTGATCTGCTTCTGCAAAAACAATTCTTTTTGGACTCACTTTAGCACGGTTGGTAATCAAACGTACCATTTTATTGTCGTTCCCCATACGCTCGCGAAGCACATCTTCGTATGCTGCCCAGTCTGTAATAGGATTTTTTGCTACACCGGATTCCATTGCTGCTCTTGCAACTGCAGGCGCAACCACAGTAATCAATCTTGGATCAAATGGTTTAGGAATGATATACTCTTGTCCGAAACCTAATTTTGTTGCTCCGTATGCTACGTTAACCTGTTCCGGTACCGGCTCTTTTGCCAAAATAGCTAATGCTTTTACGGCAGCCATTTTCATCGCTTCGTTAATTTTTGTAGCACGTACGTCTAATGCTCCTCTAAAAATATAAGGGAATCCAAGAACGTTATTTACCTGATTAGGAAAATCTGAACGTCCCGTAGCCATAATAATATCTTTACGGGTTTCTGTTGCTAAGTTATAATCGATTTCCGGATTTGGATTTGCCATTGCAAAAACAATTGGATTCTCGTTCATTGTCAACAACATTTCAGGTGACAAAATACCTCCTGAAGATAATCCGATGAAAACATCTGCTCCTTTCACTGCTTCTGCTAAATCAATTTTAGCTCCGTCAACTGCATATTTCAGCTGCAATTCTGATAGTGAAGAATTATCTTTTGTTAAAAGTCCTTTACTGTTAAACATCTTGATGTTCTTAACCTGAACTCCTAACAAAACATATAAATCAGTACAAGCAATCGCTGCAGAACCTGCACCCGAAACTACGACTTTTACATCTTCTGCTTTTTTTCCTGCCAATTCAAGAGCATTAATTAAAGCTGCTGATGAGATAATTGCAGTACCGTGCTGATCGTCGTGCATTACCGGAATGTCTAATTCTTCTACCAATCGTCTTTCGATTTCAAAAGATTCCGGTGCTTTAATGTCTTCCAGATTTATCCCTCCAAAAGTTGGAGCAATATTTTTTACGGTCTGAATGAATTCTTCGATATCTTTTGTTCCAATTTCGATATCAAAAACATCAATATCAGAGAATATTTTAAACAACAATCCTTTTCCTTCCATTACTGGCTTAGAAGCCTCAGGACCAATGTCTCCAAGACCTAAAACTGCTGTACCGTTTGAGATCACGGCAACTAAATTTCCTTTTGCTGTATATTTGTAAACGTCTTCTACGTTTGCTGCAATGTCTAAACATGGCTCTGCAACTCCTGGCGAATAAGCCAAAGATAAATCTCTTTGGGTTGCATATTTTTTTGTTGGAACTACCTGAATTTTTCCTGGAGTTGGTTCTGAATGGTACAGTAACGCTTCTCTTCTTTTACTCTCTTTGTTCATTTATTTTTAGCTTTTATTCTAGCTTACAAAGATATAAGTCTTGTTTTAAAATGGCCTATTTTTACTGCTTTCTTTTCCTAAAAATAAAATTCGGAGCGAAAAAAAAATAGCCCAAATTAATTTGGACTATTTTTTTGATATGTTTTATTTTTTGCTTGTTTTATTGCGAAATATAAGAGTTTAAATGATTAATAGTATCTTTCTGAATTTCTATAATAGCCTTAACCACATCACTTATAGATATTATTCCTACTACAATTCCATCTTCCAGAACCGGTAAATGTCTAATTCTTTTGGTACTCATTAGTTCCATACAATCTTCAATCTTATTTGAAAGTTTTACCGAGAAAATATTGCTTTCCATAATTTCATGCACAAACGTTTCTTTTGATGATTTATCTTTCAAAACAATTTTTCGAGCATAATCCCTCTCAGACAATATTCCTTTTAAATCGGCCCCATCAATAACCAGAATAGCACCTATGTTTTTCTCTCCCATTACCTTTAAGGCTTCATAAACCGTTGTGGTTGAAAGAACTGAATAAACATTTTTCCCTTTTGCGTTTAATATTTGTTCTACAGTCATAGCTGAAAAATTTTAGATTTATAAAGTTAGAAAAAAATGTAGATACACCACAATGAAAAACGGTTTTTTAAAACCATAAAACATTCATTTTAAGCAAAATAACTAATATTTTGTGTTTTATAAATTTTAGTTTAAAAAAGCACTCGAATTCTAATCCTTTTTTACGAAAAGAGCAGTGTTTTTATGGTCATTTGATTTATTCTAAATAAAAGAGAATTCTGCTGAAAATTTGCTTTTGCCCTTTCAGGGCGATACTCATTGTCTATTTAATCGCACTACGCTAATTTCATAGCGCTACGCACTATGCTAATGCTTTTGGGCTTTCAGCCCTTTTTTACAGACTTTAAGTACTCATCATTATAAATCTATGGTTATGAATAAATCAATTAAATGTGTTTTGTTTTATAATAAGCGAGGCTTAGTAACAGCGCAATGTACCATTACGAATAAAAAATGACTCCTACCTTAAGCCCTGAAAGCTAATGTTTTTTTGGCTTTCAGTCCTGTTTTTTAAAGGCTTTGAGTACTTATTATTATAAATCTATCATTATGAATAATCAATTAAATATATTTTGTTTTTATAATAAAGGAACTTCAAATCATAAGCGTTCCAAACTTGCTCTGAAAGAGCTTTAGCAATAGCTTAGTGAACCACACTACGAATATAAAAACGATTGTCACCTAAGCCCTGAAAGGGCGAAAGCACTAATCCCATAGAAAACGCTCATCATAAACTACCTGATATTTATTTAAAAATGCCACCAACTCTTCTTTGAAGGTACGCTTTCTATGATGTTCTTCCTGATTCTTAATATATTGTATTACTCTCTCTAGCTCTGATGGATTGACAGAAAATATACCATAACCATCCTGCCAATAGAATTTCGCGTAACGATCGTCTATTGTTTTTATCCATTTCGAGGACTGCTTTTTTACTTCTTCGACCAATTTCATTTGGGTGACTTTTTTAGATAGTAAGCACAGTACATGTACATGATCTTTATATCCTCCTATCTGAATTGGATTGCATTCTAATCCTTTACAAATTCCGCCAAGATATTCCCATAAACGCTCTTGTATGACATTGTCAATAAAGGGATAACGTCCTTTGGTGCTAAATACCAAATGAACGTACACTTTTGATAATGATTGCGGCATGTTTTTCTTGCTGTTTTTTTAGTTGCTTTTGCCCTTTCAGGGCGATTGTTATCATCTATCTAATTCGTAGTGCGTTGCACTACGCTTTTTCTTTTGGGCTTTCAGCCCTTTTCTAAAACTTCTAACTATTTATTATTGCAAATCTAGCTATTGTTTTATAAGAAAAAACCTAAACAATAATAATAATAATAACCCCAACTTACTTAAAATTAGAAAGAATACAACATTTTATTAACACGACATAAATGTCGTGCTATTTATGCCAATAGTTTAATAGATTTAATTTCTAAAAAAAGAATAGAAATTAATATCTCAAAGATGCTATCATGGAAACAAATGAATTTAAAAATCTGGAACAACTACAAAAAATAACCGCCCGATATTTCCACACTCTAAAATCGGCCAATGATAATGCAGAAGCCAGTATAGCTCAAATTAAGTTTGCCAATTATTCTGAGTTAGGCAGTGTGATTACCGAAATGCTTAAATTATGCGTTCTCGCGTTGAATCAGAATCGATATGAAAATTCAGAGACTGGCATTAATGTAGGTCTCATTTTAGAAACGGTTCTCCAGATATTTCCTGTGGATGAATTTGAGTTTTTAAGTGAAATTAGCCAAATCGTTGCTATGAATTCTCACTCTGCCAATGAATAATAAATCACTATTTTTTTTGCTCGCAGAGACGCTAAGGCGCAAAGTTTTTTATTGTTGGCTGTTGATGTCAATGTGTGTTTTACGTATCGTTTGGTCCTTTTGACGAAGGAAACTCTATTCCCAATATCGTCAATCTTTGTCGAATTACTAGTGTGATCCCTCGTTCCTCGGGATGACAAGATTGCGAATAATTTGACAACAACGAAAAAAGCCCTTTTCTAAAATTTAGAAAAGAGCTTTAAACTATTATTTTTTATTTACAAATTGGTGATTACAAATTCGCTTCTTCGGTTGCGTTCATGTTCTTCATCTGTACATTTTACGCCATCAGAACATTGGTTTACCAATTGTGTTTCGCCGTATCCTTTTGCCGTTAATCGGGCTGGGTCTACTCCTTTTTGAATCAGCCAGTTTCGGGTTGATTTAGCTCTCTTGTCGGATAAAACCTGATTGTACTGTTGGGTTTGTCGACTGTCTGTATGGGAACGGATATCCAATTTTAAGGCTGGGTATTGTTTTAGAATTTCGACAATTTTCTCTAACTGATAAGCGGATTCTTTTTTAATAGTGGCTTTGTCAAGATCAAAATAGATGATCGGAATATCGAGCGTTTTTGCCAGATCTGTTCCCACTTCAATGGGTTTAATTCTTTTTTCCAGCTGAATCAATAAAGTCGTTTTTCCGGAATTTCTTTTAATTGCTACCGGTACCTCTTTGCTTTCATAATCTGTTTTCGACGCTCGTACGAAATAGTTTTTTCCACATTTTACATTCGGAAAAACATAATTTCCATTGTTGTCAGTGATGACTTCTGCAACGGCTTGGAAATTTTCATCCAACAATGCCACATTCGCATTTGAAAGTATGACATTGGTTTCTGAATCGGTGACAGTACCTGTTAATTGTTGTTCGCAATTTAGTTTTCGTCTTTCGGTAAATCGATAAACATCATCAAATCCATGTCCCTTATCTCTGTTGGAAGAAAAAAATCCGTTCCTGTCTTTATTATTGATTATAAAAGCAAAATCGTCCTGCGGACTGTTAATTGGTTCTCCAATATTTTGTATTTCTTCAAAGGTACCCTGATCATTTATTTTTGTCACAAATACGTCAAGTCCACCCAATCCTGGTCTTCCGTCTGTTGCGAAATAAAGTTCGTTATCATCGGAAATAAAAGGAAATGTTTCTCGTCCTTCAGTATTGATTGCTGCTCCCAAATTTTGAGGTTTACCAAAGGTTCCATCTTCCTTTATGGCTACTTTAAACAAGTCGGATTGCCCTAAAGTTCCCGGCATATCTGAAGCAAAATAGAGCGTTTTTTCGTCTACACTTAAGGTGGGATGCGCTACACTATACTGATCACTGTTAAACGGAAGTGCTTCGATATTTTTCCATTCTCCTTCTATTAAATTTGCTTTGTACAACTTTAATAAGGTGACTTTGTTCTCGTCTCTGCCTCTTTTACCGTTTAAGAAATTGTTTCTTGTAAAATACATTGTTCGGCCGTCTTTTGTAAAAACAGGTGTCGATTCGTTGAATTTTGTATTTACTTTCTTCTGAAAACGCTGCGGTGTTCCTAAACTTCCATCCGGTAACAATTCGGAGGTGTATAAATTGGTAAAGGAGCTGTTGGTCCACTTGAAATTTTTCTTTGCGACTCCGCCAGTATCTCGTGCAGATGTAAAAACTAGTTTATTATCAAAAATAGTACTCCCATAATCTGAATACTTAGAGTTTATTCCGGCATCTGCAATTTCAAATCGTCCTGAATTTGCTTTTATCTCGTTCAAATAATTTTTATTGGATTCGAATAAGATCCCTCTTTTATCTGTTGCCTGTTTTTGATTGAATTCTTCTAAGATTACATCTGCTTTAGCGTAATTTCCAGAAGCTTTAAGACATTGTGCATATCGGTACAAATACTCAAGTTCTTGTTCTTTATTCATGGAAAACAATTCATCGTACCATTTTAAAGCTTTTACCAATTCTCCATTAAAATAATAGGAATTCCCCAGACGCTGGAACATTTTTTCGTCTTTGTATCCTTTCTCAGCTACATTTTCATAGATTTTTATAGCATCGATATAGGCATACTTCTCGTATTTGGTATCGGCATACTTTATACTGCCGGTTTGTGCAATTGCATTAAAAAAGAGGACTAAAAAGGATAGGGTATAGTATAGTTTTTGGCTTTTCATGTAGGGCTTTTTTAGAAGAATCTTGGTGAGGTAATTCTATTGTAATTATTAAGAAACTCAAAACGCAGGAAGACTTCATGTGACCCCGAATTGTATCTTCTTAAATTAGTAGTTTCATGATCGTAACCATACCCCACATATAAACCATCTGTAATCTGAAAACCTGCCATTGCACTAACCGACGCGCTCCAACGATAAGCCAGTCCGATTACAAATTTATCATTGAACATAAAATTCCCTGAAACATCAACCTGTAAAGGGGCTCCCTGAACCATCTTGGTCAACAATGCCGGTTTGAATTTGATGTAATAATCCAGATCAAAAACGTAACCTGCCATTAAATAATAGTTGATTTTATCCTTAAAAATAGCGGTATCATCATCATTGAATCGATTGGTTTCGATAAAATTCGGAATTGATAATCCCAAATATGCTTTGTCAGAATGCCAATAAACCCCGGCTCCAATATTGGGTGTGATTCGATTGTTTAAATTCTGAAACTGTGGGTCTCCCTGATTTTCAGGATTCAATTTATTGATATCCAGATTAAAAAGATTTGCTGTGGCTTTTATTCCAAAGGAAAGTTTAAAGGTTTCTGAGGTTGGAACACTATACGACAAATCGGCTGATAAAGTGTTCTCGTTGGTTGGACCAATTTTATCGTTTACCAAAGAAACTCCCAATCCTAAGTTACTGTTGTTTAAGGGTGTATTTATAGCGAAGGTGCTGGTTTCGGGTGCTCCGTCCAGTCCGACCCATTGTGTACGGTACAATCCGAAAATACTTAGCGCGCCACGGGAGCCCGCATAAGCCGGATTTATTGCCATGGTGTTATACATGTATTGTGTGTATTGTGCATCTTGTTGCGCCGAACACACCACTGTAAAAAACAGGAACATTACAATTATCTTTTTCATTTGAATGGCTTTTAATAAGCGACCCGGGATTACCAGGCCGCCGTAGTTTTTACTTGTTGATATATAAATAACCCGATTGTTCATGCGAATTAGATTCGTTGTCTTTGTACTTTAAGATGTAGAAGTAAGTTCCTACCGGTAATCCTTCGGATTGTTTTATAGTAGTACGTCCTTCTGAGAAACCTTTAAAAACACGATCTTCGTTATTGTAGTTGTCTTTTTCGAAAACCAGAACTCCCCAACGATTGTATATTTCAACTGTATTGCTTGGATAACATTCTAAGCCCTGAATATAGAATCTGCTATTTTTGTCATCTCCATTTGGTGAAAACGCATTAAAGACTTTTATAACACAACCGGCTAAAGGCAATACGGTAGGTTTATCTTCCAGAATACTTTCATCATCTGAAATATCATCTACAACAACTCCTTTATTACTTCGTCCCTGAACACTTGCCTGATTGCTTACACTTCCTTTATTGATATCACTTTGCGTGATTTTATAAATGGCTTTAAAGTTATATTCGTCAGATTCGTTGACACCTAAATCAATTGCCTGTCCTGAAACGACAACTCCCGGTAATGGATCTGAAATGGTGATTCCTTTTAATGGAACGTTTCCGGTATTGGTAACTTTAAATCTGTACGTAATGGTTTCGCCTGCATTGGCAAATCCGCTTCCGTTTTCGTCATTAAATACTGCTGTTTTAATTACTGCAATAGCAGGAACTTCAACAAAAACAGTTAATGTCGCAGTACCACAATTGGTTGGATGGGCCTTTTCACAAAGCTGGTAGTTTAAGGCATAAGTTCCACCCGGTGTGTTTGGTTTCACATTTACGGTTCCGTCTGAATTAAACTCAAAATAAGGGCTTTTTGACAGATCGGTAAATATAACTTCCGAAGGATTAATTGGTAAACCTTTCAGTAAATCATTGTTGAAAATATTTATGAATTCAAGAGAACCATTTATACCGTCTACATTTACAATTCCATCATTTGTAACTACAATTTTCACTAAAGGTACTGGCGGATCCGGGTCTATTACATTGATTACCGTAATCTTCGCCACTGCCTGACTGCAATTAGACGGATTTAAAGCTTCACATATTTGATACGTTAATTCATAAGTTCCAGAAGGCGTTCCCGATTTTACTTCAATTCTACCATCAGATTTTAAAGTTAAATTCGGATTTGGCACAATCGTCGTTAAGATAACGCTTGAAGGAGTCAGTAATACTCCGTTTAAAGTATCATTCTGGAAAATACTTGTTGGAGAACTTTGTCCTTTACTACTGTCAACAGTTCCGGCATTATCATTATTCGCTTTTATAACCGCTCCTGTTACCGGAACATAACTTTTTACAGTAGAACAATTCGTAGGATTCAGATATTCACAAATACTGTATTCAACTTCGTATCTTCCTATCGGTGTTCCGGCTTTTACCGTTACCGTTCCGTCCGCATTTAAAGTCAATCCTGTTGGAACATTTATTGCTTTTAAGATTACTCCTCCAACACTATTTTTGATTACTGCCGGATTTCCATTCAAAGTATCATTCGTTATTAATGAAGCTGTAGTTCCGCCAATACTTCCGTTTATCGAAAGGGTCTCTTCTGTCACTGCATTAATAATTGCTTTTCCAACTTCAACGGTGGTTGTAGCACTTGCACAGTTGGCAGGGGTTGCTCCTTCTTCACAGATTTCATAAGTGATTTGGTAGGTTCCTGTTACGGTATTTGGATCTAAGGTCAATACTCCGTTGGCGTCAATGCTCAATGGACCTGTTTTAATTGGGGTTACATTGGTATTGGC